>JBCBIK010000009.1:0-54971 GCA_038524545.1 Cyanobacteria bacterium J06623_4
TCTATTTATGTTTTACAGGGTTCTAAACCGTATTGCAATATACAGAATGAAATTAAATCGATTAAATCATTCAGTTTTTTAGCTTCTTTTATTTCCGCTAAGCTCTGCTCCGTCTGTAGCGCTAAGAACTGGCCAATCAAGAAGTCCCCATTATAAGAAAGAACGTAAGGGACTTTTGCCAACACTTCTACGCTAGACGCTGTGATGACAGGATACATTTGACCGCACAAATTTGACCGCATAAAGCACCTGAGTTCTACATCCTGCCCCATTTACTCACCAGTCTAGGGCTGGCATTGTTATATGCTTACACTATCTGACAGCTACGGGCTCGAACTTCACGCGCAGCACAGCCTGCGGAGCGCAGACTATCTTCAAATTGCGCAGCTAGCTAGCCACGAAGCCCCGCAATCAAACAACTCTCAAACGATATTCGAACAACTATCCACGTTTACTTTTGAACAGTTTTTTGGCTTCACCTGTCATCTGTTCATCACCACCAACTCATCAGAAACCCGTGAGCAACTCTCTCACATACTGCCAAAGTTTGGCAGCATCGCGGTGCTTTCTCTCCTTAAAATCGCGAATCATTTTTACCCCTGCGAAGAAGTCAAAGCGTTGGCCCTGAGAAGCCTACAGTGCATGACAGATTCTCCCCTAGCCATTGGCATCAGCCACATGCTGGAAGGCGCATCCGCCGAAGAAATGCGCCCTGCCATTGCACACAGACTCGTGCAAATGCCCGCCCAACGACAAGAACAAATCCTCCGCCTGCTCGCCGAGCAGCTCTCTCTAAACGCTTGGGAAAAGTTAGAAGCCGACCTCAACCTATCTAATGAAAGTGATGTGGTAACCTTCGATCCTCAAAATCGCCGCATAAAGGTCCGTATCAAGAACCACGAAGAACAACCTGCAGAAATTGCCTGCTAAGAGGTAAGTCCTGGGTTTAGTGATTCTACAGAAACGGGACTGGTGCGATTCGAACGCACGACCTAGCGCTTAGGAGGCGCTTGCTCTATCCATCTGAGCCACAGCCCCAGGAGTTAGTCACCTACCCTTTGTCGGTTAGAGACTGACTACACAGAATAATATAGCAAGTGTCTTGCTATATCGGTTCTGACTCTGTGCGCGAATGCGATCGCACCTCTGCTTTCTCACGAGGCAACGACCCAGCGCTCATCCCAAGGTCCGCCCCCGACTTCCAAGCCTGCCAAATGACTGACAGCATCTAAAATTACACGCCCGTCTACAGACCACAGCTGAACCCGCAGCTCACCGTGTGTCGTATCGCGGCACAGCCATTTCAGGCCATCTTGGGTAGGCACCCTCACCCAAGCCCCCGCATCAGCGGTGCGCCCCGTCACCAAGACGCGATAGCGATAGTCCTGAGCGGTCAGTTGCCAGTCCCCCCAGGGCGCAACCTCCCACGCAAATCGAGTTTTGTACGAGATAAACTCATAAAGCTTTCCCTGGTAGTGAATGCCTATGAGCCCTACATCTTCCTGCCAGGTCAAAACATCGCGCACGCCGCCTACGGCTGTAATGCTGAGCCCTGGATACTCAGGAAATGCATTGCACTGAAGCCAAAACCATTTCACCGGAAAGGCACCCCCCCAGTTTTTTTCGGCATAGGCAGGCGCCTGCTCAAATGCGTACTGCTGCCCGTACCAGCTCACCCATCCCGAGGCCCAACCATGGGCCATCAACACCTGCCAACCCGGTTCAAAAACGGATAGATAAGACAGCCAGCCAGCCGTCGCTCGCGCGGTTGGGGCACCCCAGGTCGCCACTGGCTCGATTCGATAATCCCACGCTGCGACAACGTCTCCCAACGGATCGAGCAATCGGCCCTGATGATGATTTGCACTTGCCTGATAGCCTTCTTCCACCTGCTGCGAGAAGGCCCCCGAGGTCAAACAACCCGGTCTTACCACAGTCGCCGCTCGCCAATGACCAAGCCCCAAACGATGGGGCCAAGCCCAAAACTGAGTAACATTTGGAAACGTCCGGCAGTAGTAGGCTTCACCGGGACCCAGTATCTGAGCAGCTCCACCGCTGTGATCACCGCCGCCCGCCGGATCGTCGATAGAATACATAAAGGCAAAGCTCTCAGCGACCTGAGGCAGGGTCAGGCGAAAGTACCAGCCCTCAAAAAATCGATTGGTTTGGCCTCGCCAGTGGTAGCCGCTATGTGGCCCATCAAGCGCCATTACTTTGCTTCAACCCAGCGGGGAACATAGCGCCAGGCCGTTTTTAAGGCATCTCGTCGCCACTGGTAGTCGGGCTGCTTTTCACCAACTAGCGCCCAAAACTTTTTTGAATGGTTCATGTGCACCGTATGGCACAGCTCATGCACCAAAACGTAGTGCACAAGCGGACGCGGCAAAAAAAGTAGCTTGAAATTCAAACTGATGTCTTTGTGGTTTGAGCAGCTGGCCCAGCGCGTTTTTTGTCCTCGCACAGAAATGCGGTGGCAGGGTAAGTCTAGGTCAAACCCTAGCTGCCGCAGCCAAGGGGCCAAGTCTCGCTGGGCGCGATGCGCTAGCCACTTTCTGAGGACAGCTTGGCAAGCAGGGAGATGGTCGGTGTTGCCTTGAATGGTGAGATGCTGACTTCGCTTGGGAATACAGCGAGTGCTATTGCCCAGGGCCGGCTGATAGGTAACCGACCAAGTTTCTATGGCTGGATCAATGCCGGGCGCAGGGCTAGCAGCTGGGTTATCAACAATGTCAGATCGCCAGCGAAAGAGAATCGTATCGGGCTTTTCAACTTTCCACTCTTCGGGAGCCTCTTCGCGATCGCGTAGTAGGCGTGATCGCGTTTTCAAAATCCAACTGCGGCGCTTCTCCAAAATCTCAGGCAGGCGGCTACGGTCAAAGCGAGGCGGCACCACCACTTCTACCTCACCCTCCACCGAGATCTTGATCGAAACGTGCTTGGCACGCGAGCTTTCACGCACAGCATAAGACGGTAGCTGAGGGACTGAAGCAGGAACCGCTGAAGAGAGATTCGCCCGGTCAAACTCAGTTGTGGAAAATAAATCTAGCTGAGACATGGAGTTGATGTATCAAATGGCGGCGTTAGGAAAACCCCAACGACTCTCCCTTACATTATCGCCGACAAAAGCATCAGCTGATCCTATAAAACCCAAAGAAAACAGGTGCAAGCTTATGCCCCTTCACTGCTCCACTAAGAAGGCAAGATACCCTGCACTCATCTCTTCCACCGCCAGCTCATAGAACTGTTTGCCATGCTCAGGCGTGGCCAGATCAGGATTCGACCCCATCCGCCCATCGGCATAAAAGGTACGAAAATCAGTTGGATTATAAATGGAGCGCCCAGCAGGTGCAACTTGCGGCGAGAGGTCAGCCGTTTTAATCGCGCCAGGATAGACAAACTGAGTGAGCGCAACCTCACTCGGGGTTGCATGAGAACCGTGTTGGTCGCCGTAGAGCCGCCCTGCGAGGTCACCAATCGCCTTTCCCTGATACCAGTTGGCCAGCTTACAGCGGACGTTTTGAGCATTGGGGAGATTGGCATCTGCGATCGCTGCGTAGGTCTCCGAAAAAGCCGCCTTCATCGAAGCGATATTGCCGCCGTGTCCATTAATAAAGTAAAACCGCTCAAATCCTTGCCGTGCCAAAGGTTTTACATAGTCTTGAATCAGCGCAATCAGCGTACTGGGCCGTAGGCTAACGCTACCTGGAAACGCCAAATGATGCAGCGCCATCCCCACATTGATCGTCGGGCCGACCAGCGCATCTGTGGCTTCGCCCACGCCTTTTGCGACCACTTCTGCGCAGATGGCATCGGTGCCAATGAGCCCGGTAGGGCCATGTTGCTCAGTAGACCCAATGGGGAAAATAATGCCGCGCGATCGCTCCAAATAATCTTCAACCTCAGGCCAGCTACACAAATGCAACAACATAACTTCCCAACCCGCAGCATCAGCGCCACGATTATAAATGCTCACCCAGTACAGCTAACCAACATACCTGTCGTATCAGGTCAAAAGTCTTGCCCTCAGTCTTAGGAATACTGGGTGCGGGAATACTGGTATAGCTTCCTTCTCGACACCAAAATTCATGCTGCAAAGAAAAATTTACGCCCTAGCCACCGAAGGTTGCGAAATTCAAGTCTTCTTACGAGATCAAAACAGGTGGATAAAATCAGCCACTGTCCACAGCATAGACCAAGACCTCGTCATTCTGCGCTACAAGACAGAAAACAACGGCGAAATTAGCACTTGGGAAGAAATGGTCCGGGTAGATAGCATCGGGGCGATCAGCCGTAAGCTGCCAGACAAGACTCATCTAGCAATCAGCCAAGCAAACCGCTCATCTGCAGAGTCGGCGCCAAACCCAGCACCAGATCTCAATCTGCAGTCACTAAATCAAACACCTGACCGTCAACCAGTAAACGGGTAATGCCCTTTGCCTGCAAGTAAGGACGGGTCCGAGTGATCAAGCTTCCATCCGGCACCTTGATTACCCGCTGCTTATTGCGAGAAAAGCGCCGGGCTACCCGGTGATTGTCGAACACGGGCAGCGTGTTCGCAGTCTCTTCTGAGCTGGGTATCTGTCCTAGGTCGGCAAATTCGCGCAGTGGCCGTGTAATCAGCTCAGCTCGCATGTCGACCACCAGATAACAAGGCTTCGGTAAGACTGCCTGCGCCAAAGGCATGATCTCTACAGCGCTCTCTGGCTGAAGCTTTGGCTTAGGCAGCTCTATGCCACCGTCGTCCGCCTCATCGTCTTCGTCCTCTTCATCCAAATCGTCGTCATCGCCAAAGTCATCGCCCAGGGTTTCGTCTAGCCCGAGCAAATCGTCGTCATCATCCTCATCGTCATCTACGCTGAGGACAGGACTTTCGACGGGCTCACGGTCTTCTTCTGCATCAGCTACAGTTTCTAGCAGCGGTAGCTGGCCATCTTCCTCTTCTTTCCGACGGCTGCGCCGACGCCGACGCCGGGGCTTGTCCGTAGGCGCTTCTTCAGCTTGCTCAGCGGTATCTTTATCAGCTTTTTTTAGCTTGGGAGGGGCGACGGTTTTAGTGGGGGACTCGGTCGAATCGGAATCATCCTCACCTGCTGCAGTGTCTTTGGCTGCGATCACACCATTGCTCTTTGCCGAACTCTCTGCCGCCTTACGTCGCTTTGCGCGCGATCGCTTGGGCGTATCAGACTTATCGGACCCAGCCATCCGCTTCTGCGCAATCAGCTCACTGTACTCCTCAGAAGGCAGCGCATTTTTTAAGATGCGGCTCACCGTACTGTTGCTCACCCCAAACCGCTCAGCTAAGGTCGAAGTCGTCTCGCCAGGCTCCCTGTAAAGATCGATAATTTCGCTTTTATCCGAGTCAGATAGTTTACGAGGGGCCATGCTGCCTTGGGTCCGTCACAGTTGCCTCCTCAGTATGGCAGGTTTTTTGAAGAATAAACCTCTGAGGCATAAACCTCTACAGCCAGCTCCGGCGAGGCACCTGACGCTTGATTCGATCAGACACACCGTGCTCCACCGCCGCACTCAGCCCAAAGAGAAGCGCAGACAAAATCCAAAATATTTCCCAAAAAGCACCCTGCCGATAGCTGCCCTGACCCACCTCATAAATCAAAAACATATCTGCCACATACAGACACAGCCCCGCCAGGGCCACCAGCTTCCAAGCTTCAGAATAGGTCCCCCCCCAAAAGGCCACCAGCAGCGCCACCGCAATCACCACCAACACACAGTCACCCACCACATACAGCAGGCCGATATGAGTCGTCAGTGGGCTCAGCCGCCGTTCAATCGTCGCGACCAAAGGCGGCACCCGGCGCTCAGCATTCACCACTGCCCCCGCCGCAACGCCCTTAGACTCCACTCGAAGGGCCTCTACGCCAAACACATCGCTCGTCACCGCCCCACCCTCAGTAGCAGCACCCGTTAGACTCGCCCCACTCGGTGTCTGAAAGGCGATCCAGCTCGCCAGTACAATTCCCAACACGCCAGCCATCGAAATACCCAACGTCTGAGGCAAATTCAAAGTAATGCGCCTCGGCAGCACCGCCTGAAATAGACCAATCGCCAAAAACAGATAGCTCACCGCATAAAACACATCGGCCAGTGCCACAGCTGCACTCACTCCCCAGAGGCTGCGCCACAGGATGACCGTTGTATCACCTAGCGCATAAGCGGCTAGGCCAGCTGCGATCGCTTGCCACACCACCCGTCCGCTCAAAATATCGGGATTCGCCGCATTGCGCCAGCACAGCGCCGCCGCCAGCAAAAACGACCCCATCTTCAACAAGCTCACCAGGGTTGGAAACCAGTCTGCATTGCCGCCGATAAATAAACTGACAAAAAAGCAGCAGACAGACAGCAGCGCCCAGCCACCGCACGCCCAGACGGCTTTTCTATCCGCCTGTAGCAGCCCAATCGCTGCGATCGCCTTATCACTCACGTCCCAATCCCCATCCATACATATGTAGATACAGCAGTAGCCACGTCACCCTCAGCAGGCCCAGTAAGCAAACCGCCTATGGCCAAACAAAGCAACGTGGTCAGCCAGTACAGGCAAGCACGGTCATCTCTTTTGAGTAGACCACGCACTGCCGATGCCAACATTCGCTATTTAGCTAGCCAGAGATTACCCAGTAGCGAAAGCTCCAACCAAGTCATAAACACGGCTTTATCGTTACCCGGTAATACATCCAACGCGGAAAGCGTACGCGGCGCAAACTTAGACCGCCCAAAAAACTTCACGCCCAGCCGATGCAGCTCCAGCAGAATCATGCTCAAATCATTCTCTTCCCACCGAGGCAGCACCTCCATCAGCGGATTCATCCGCAAAATCGCCCCGAAGCCCCCCGCATCCTGAATTGGTTTCACCGCAGTCATCTCCAGCCCAGCCCCAAACCTTTTCGCCTGCCTATCTCCCAAAAGCTGTTCCACATCGCCATACAGCGCCTGAACCATCAGCACACAGGCCTTCGCATAGGAAACCGGCGCCACCGGATTGAGCAGACCCTTATCGATCTTAACCAAGCGCCACAGGCTAAAGCGATGGGGTTCTTCGAGCAACACACAGGCCTTCCCTTCGTTATCCGTCAGATCGCGCCAAGCCGCATGCGCCTCCGCCTCCTGCTGCGCATTAAAAACGCTCAGCAAGCGAAAAGTCCGCTCCTGATAAGACAGGATCGGCACTTTTTTCGGTTGCTTGGGATGTTGAATACTCGTAATGTCAACATCAGCCGGGGTTAACACAAACATGAACGCGATCACCCTCTGCGTTGAAATCCGCTCTGGCCACTCACTGACCGAAGCAATAAAGCTACGGCAATAGCGTACCCAAACCCCCAATGCTCAAACCAACTATTCTAGGTACAACATACCTTTTTCCCCCACTACAGGTCATCATCAACACATGCCCGCTAGCAGCACCTCATATCACCCAGCAAATCTAAACAAACTGGACAGTCGTGCGCTATCTTCGCTATCAGGTTAAAATAGTGCAGCCAAAATATGGATCCTTAGCTCAGTTGGATAGAGCAACCGCCTTCTAAGCGGTCGGTCACAGGTTCGAATCCTGTAGGATCCGTCGATAAATTAAGGCTTGTAGCCCTTTATTCACAAGGATTGGACACAACGAGTTTGCTCGGTTGTGTCTATTTTCATCGGGACTTTTAGGGAAAAAGTGGGGAAGCCCTATCGTTCAAACCAATGGGAAGCCCTCAGTCACGATTGAGGAGCCTACGGGCTGAAAAAGAGAATGAAAAGTCATGATGAGCAGCTACTTGCGGATGCAAACGCTCGACTAAAAGCTGCCAGAATTCGTGTCACTATTCGTTGCCGAGGTGAAGCATTATATCTTCGGGCCACACTGCCACCTAAACCGGGTAGCCGTCGGGTCAAGCCAGGACAATACGACCTCAAAACAGGACTTCCTTTAAGCAGAGATGGTCTTCGGCGAGCTGAAGCAGAAGCGCAGCATTTGAGGTCTGCACTAGCGCTAAAGCAGTTTAACTGGTCTGACTGGCTAGATGAAAAACCGCCCAAAGACAGTGTATGCCATTCAGGAGATTTCGATTGCGAGGGGCGATCGCTTGCGATGGACACGCAATAACCGTGCCGCAAAAATCCGCAATGGCCAGCGATTTACGATTACTGAAATTGATAACGGCGGCAATGCTCAGATCGTTGACGACCGTGGCCAAACTTCCCAAATTAATTTGGGAGGATGTCAATACATTGACTATGTACTGGTGAGCACAACTTACAGCAGCCAGGGCAAAACTGCCGACCGGGTACTGGCCCTGATGGACGGCACAACCAGTCAAGAATCCTTTTACGTAGCGGCTTCCAGAGCCAAACGTTATCTCAGCATCTACACCGCAGATACTGCTGAACTGACTCAGAAGGTTCAGCGATCGCGAGCGAAAGAAAATGCCAGTGACTATATTCCTTTATTTCAGGTGGTAACCAATCATGCCCAGACCCAGAAAGAAAACAGTTCAGCCTGCACCTCCCGCTTTGACAGTAGAAATGTTGGGGAGTCTATTGGAGACCGCATTGCTGCAAAGCTTGAAACCTCTTTATGGCGAGCTCGCGACACTCAGAAAAGAGAGTCTCAAGCAGCAAGCAGCACAAACAGATACGCAGACCTTGCTGAGACCCTTGAGCGAGCAGGTTCTGACCTTACTGGTTCAGCAAACGCAATTGAATCAAACTCTAACCAAATTATTAGAGCCATCAAAAAACGACGACATTGGCAACAGTTTAGACAAGCTACAGCGATGCTTAACGAAATTGGAGAAAGGGTTGGCTGTCTTGCATACCAAGTTGGACAACAACAGCGGTTATCAACACGAGTTAGCGAAGGACTTATTCAACTTAAATCAGTCATTGACGCAGCCCGATTAAATAGGAAACGCCATTACCAGAAGTTATGGGAAGAACACAGCCAAGGTGTTCAAGTAAAAAATCCTTGTGCGTTAGATGTCCAAGTCGCAGCTAGAGCTTTTCGTAATGGCCTGACTCGTAGAGACATCGCACTCATGCTGATAGCAGGAAGCTCCCATGTAAGAAAAATATATCGAGATACGAATAGGCAACAAGCCATGCTTTATGTGCAGCAAATGGTTAAAAATCTGCACCATCAGAAGAGATACCAGAAAGTGAGCAAGCAAACAGGACAATTGGAACTGTAGAAGGTCACTGAATACAGAGATACAGAGGTATTGGGATGAATGAGTACAAAACATAGTTAAGAGAACGTAATTCTACGCACGAGAAACCCTGTTTTGATACAGGGTTGAGATCACTACGCAGGATATTTGGCCGAGTATCCCTAATCCTGAAAAAGAAAAATCAATTTTGCTTGAAATTTTAGTGGCTAAATCGAGAATTATTGCTAAATGCATTTATATTTGGATGGCTGCATTTTTAAGCCGAGAAAAACTCTAAAAAATCAGTTTTTTGAGCAGCGAATTACTTATTTCTAAGTTTTCAGGACTTTATGACGGATCGATTCTTCGAAAAGCCAATTCTCAATTCGCCCTATGACTATCCAAGCCAGCATTGGGAACTAGATGAGAAGGGCCAACCGACACAAAAGATCCTTCAACAGCGGCGACCGGCTGAGTTTGTCTCCCTAGTTGCACCCATACCGAAGCCAAAGCGACGCAAACAGGGGCAAGACGACGAGCAGCAATCCCTAGCACTCTACGATACAGCAGGTATTTCGGACGATCAGCAAAAGTATGACCTCTCGCTATTTATTAACAGCGTGCGGGAGAAGGTAAATGTGTGGCGCCAGTTGCCGAATCCGGCGGACTGGAAGGTAACACCAGAGACGGCTAGGTTGATTCAGCATTGGCGGCATCATAAGTTTCAGTCGTATCGGCCTTTCTTTTGTCAGGTGGAGGCGGCGGAAACGGCAATTTGGCTGGCGGAGGTTGCGCCGAGTAGCGGGAAGAAGGAAAAGGCTTTTTTAGAGCATGTGATAACCGTTAACCAGGCGGCGAATCCGCAGCTGCTGCGGGTGGCACTAAAGCTGGCGACGGGAGCCGGGAAAACGACAGTGATGTCAATGTTGATTGCTTGGCAGGTGGTCAATGCGATACGCCGTCCGCAGAGCAGTCGGTATACCCGTGGTTTTCTGATTGTGGCTCCGGGGATTACGATTCGCGATCGCCTTCGTGTGCTTCAGCCCAACGACCCCAATAGCTACTACGCAGAGCGAGAGCTAGTGCCTAATGACATGCTGGCAGATTTGCAAAAGGCCAAGATCGTCATTACGAACTATCACGCCTTTAAGCTGCGCGAGCGCATTAAGTTGGCTTCGGGTACTCGCAAGCTAATACAGGGGCGGGGGCCAGAGCTGAATACGCTAGAGACTGAGGGGCAAATGCTTCAGCGGGTGATGCCGGAGCTGATGGGGATGAAGAATATTTTGGTGCTGAATGACGAGGCGCACCATTGCTATCGCGAAAAGCCAGATACGGACGATGAAAAGAGTTTGAAGGGAGACGATAAGAAAGAGGCAAAAAAGAACAATGAAGCGGCTCGACTGTGGATTTCTGGGATTGAAGTTATTAAGCGTAAGCTCGGGGTACAGAAGGTATATGACCTGTCGGCAACGCCTTTTTTCTTGCGTGGATCTGGCTATGCGGAAGGGACGTTGTTTCCTTGGACAGTGAGTGACTTTTCGCTGATGGATGCGATTGAGTGTGGCATTGTGAAGCTGCCTCGGGTGCCGGTGGCGGACAATATTCCGGGTGGCGAAATGCCCAAGTTTCGTGAGCTGTGGAAGCATATTAGCAAGCGAATGCCGAAAAAGGGACGGGGGAAGGCTAAAGTGCTAGATCCCTTGAGCTTGCCGACTGAGCTGCAAACGGCACTGGATGCGCTGTATGGGCACTACGAGAAAACCTATCAGTTATGGGAAGAACAGAATATTGGCATTCCGCCTGTGTTTATTGTGGTGTGCAACAACACGTCTACTTCTAAGCTGGTGCATGACTATATTGCGGGCTTTTTCCAAGAAGGAGAAGATGACAGCCGCACGTTTAATGCGGGCAGGTTAGCGTTATTTCGCAATTATGACGAATACGGAGAGCGACTGGCGCGGCCTCGCACGTTGCTCATTGACAGCGAGCAGTTGGAGTCGGGAGAGTCTTTGGATAAGGGCTTTCGGGAGATGGCTTCGGACGAGATTGACCGATTTCGTTACGAGATTGGGCAGCGGGATGGTGGGGTTGCGGCAGCGAAGATTACTGACCAAGATTTGCTGCGGGAGGTGATGAACACTGTTGGCGAGAAAGGGAAGCTGGGTGAGTCGATTCGGTGTGTGGTGTCGGTGTCGATGCTGACTGAAGGGTGGGACTGCAATACGGTGACGCATGTGCTGGGGGTGCGGGCTTTTGGGACGCAGCTTTTGTGCGAGCAGGTGATTGGGAGAGCGCTACGGCGGCAGTCTTATGAGCTAAATGACGAGGGTAAGTTCAATGTGGAGTATGCGGATGTGCTGGGCATTCCGTTTGACTTTACGGCGAGGCCTGTGGTGGCGAAGCCGGTTGCGCCTCGGCAGACGGTGGCGGTGAAGGCCATGCGGCCCGAGCGCGATGCGTTGGAGATTCGGTTCCCGAGGGTGGAAGGGTATCGGGTGGAGCTGCCGGATACGCGAATTGTGGCGAGATTTAGTGAGGATTCGGTGCTGGCGCTTGATCCAAATTTGGTAGGGCCTTCGACGACGCGCAATGAGGGGATTATTGGCGAAGGGGTAGACCTGACGGTGGAGCATCTGAAGGAGATGCGAGAGTCTACGGTGCTTTTTGAACTAACGAAGCATTTGATTTATAACCAGTACCGAGAAGCGGGAGAGGAGCCTAAGCTGAATTTGTTTGGACAGTTTAAGCGGGTGACTCGCCAGTGGATGAAAGGGTATTTGCGCTGCATAGGAGGGACGTATCCGGCTCAGCTTTGCTACAAGGAAATTGCAGATATGGCCTGCGAGCGCATTAAGAATGCGATTACGGAAGCGACCGGGGATGACAAGCCGGTGAAGGCGATTTTGGATGCCTACAATCCGATGGGGTCTACGGCACATGTGAACTTTAATACGTCGAAACAAACGCTGTGGCGGACGGACGCGCGGCGCTGTCATGTGAATTGGGTGGTGCTAGATAGTGACTGGGAGGCGGAGTTTTGCCGGGTGGCAGAAGCGCACGACCGGGTGAAGGCGTATGTGAAAAATCATAATTTGGGGTTGGAAGTGCCCTATTTGATGGGGTCTACGCAGCGAACGTACCTGCCTGATTTTGTGGTGCAGGTGGATGATGGGTATGGGGAAAATGATTTGTTGAATTTGATTGTAGAGATTAAGGGATATAGAGGAGAGGACGCGAAAGATAAGGCGAGTACGATGCGGAACTATTGGGTTCCGGGGGTGAATAACCTGGGTAGCTATGGGCGCTGGGCCTTTGCGGAGTTTCGCGCTGTGTTTGAGATTGAGTCGGAGTTTAAGAAAGTGATTGAAGATGCATTGACTAAGCAGCTAGCGGAGGTGGTGCGATGAGAAATGTTCAACACCTTGGGCAGAAGAGTCTTAGCATTTTGATTACGGATTTGCAGCAGGGACGTTTTGTTATTCCTGACTTTCAAAGAGAGTTTGAGTGGAGTCCTTGGGATATTCGAGATTTGATGCGCTCTATTTTTCTGGACTACTACATTGGAAACCTTTTGCTGTGGAAAGGAAAGAAAGAGAACTTTGAGACGATGTCTTGCGAGCCGGTATATGGCTACGCAGGGTCTAACAATGACCAGCAGTACATTGTATTGGATGGGCAGCAAAGGCTCACGGCTATTTACTATGCGTTTGTAGCGCCTGATGTACCTTTGCCTAACCGTGTGAACAGGGCTTTTTACTACGTAAGGATAGATTTACTCGCGGAAGAACAGTACGACGAAGCGTTTAACTATGCGTTTTTAGGTCAGCAATGGGCTAACGTCTTTAGCAATCTGGAACTACAGTTTGAGCAGCATATCTTTCCGATTTCTGTAATTGGACAGGGAGGATCGAAGTTATACAGGTGGCTAGATAAGTACCAGGATTACTGGACGAACAAAGCCGATGCAGCAGAATCTGATAGCGACAGAGACTTTGCGAATAGATGTGTTGAGAACGGAAAAGTCTTTGGCGAAAGCTTGGAGGGTCTAACCGTCGAATATCAAGTCTCTTATATTGAGCTTGATTCGGATATTGGTGTTGATAAGGTCTGCGATATCTTTACGCAGATCAACAGCAAGGGGGTTCGTTTAGATGTCTTTGACTTACTCAACGCTTTACTCAAGCCTAAGGACATTCAGCTAAAGCAGATGTGGAGGGACGCTGCTCCTAGGCTATCTTTTGCAGGATACGACAAAATGAATGTCTATATTTTGCAGGTGATGTCGATTTTGCGGCAAAACTACTGCTCACCAAAGTATCTGTACTTTTTGCTACCTGAGCAAAAGAAGCCGGTACGATCGCCTGATGGCAGCCGAAGTACAGAAGTGTTAATTCCATCTGCTCAGGACTTTCAGCAGTACTGGGATGAAGCTGTCACAGCGCTAGAGAAAGCTATCAGCCTACTTCGTCACCCTCAAGAATTTGGTGTGACTTCTGCGAAGTACTTACCGTATGTATCTATTTTACCGGTTTTTGCTGCGATGCAGAAGCATGTTAAGGGTATTCGCGCATCGCAACAGCTTCAGGCTCAGAAGAAGATTCGTCACTGGTATTGGGCTTCTATTTTTACCAATCGTTATTCGGGCTCGGTAGAATCGACCAGCGCCCGAGATTTTATAGACATAAGAAGGTGGATTAGAGATGATGAGGCCGAACCACCGCTAATACGAGAGCTGAAGGAACGCTTTAGAAACCTTGATTTGAAGCGAGAGATACAGAGAGGTTCGTCTATATATAAGGGGATTTTCAATCTGCTGGTGATTAAGGGTGCTAGGGATTGGGTGACGGGTAACATTCCACAGCATGACGAGTTGGACGATCATCACATTATTCCGGCTTCTTGGGGGGCTCGGAATTTGGCTCCTAAAGCAGCGAATACGATTTTGAATCGAACGCCGCTAGATGCTAGGACGAATCGGCATATGATTGGGGATCGCTTGCCTAATGAGTACTTGCCGGAGCTGATAGAAAAGAACGGGGAGAGCGAGATAGGCGCCATTTTAGAGTCTCATTGTATTTCGCCTGTGGCACAAGAGATTTTGATGAGAAAGCCATTTACCCCAGATGACTTTGAGGCGTTTATCGCGGAGAGACAGCGTACGATTTTGATGGCAATTGAGAGTCTGTTGATAAAAGAACGTTTGGACTTACCGCTGAGGCTTAGAGAGCTAGATGAGCAGGTTGAACAGGTTGAGCTAGGACTGCGTCGTTTGATTCATACGCAGTTAGAAGGGGATGCTTCTTTGGTTCCTAGCAATGTGATGCCGAAGGTAAAGGAGCGTATTCAACAGGCACTTAGAAAGAATCCGACGCTCACGCCAGATGATTTTAGACCTTTAGCAAAGAAGCTAGAGTATTTTGATTTGCGAGAGCTGCAAGACACTATGGGTAACAAACTGCTGTGGCCAAAGTTTGAGCCTTACTTTAAGAAGAAGGTGGATATGGATAGTAAGTTTGGCCAGTTAGCGGAGTTGCGTAATGGGCTGCGGCATAGTCGAACGGTGACTGAGGTTGCGCGTAAGGAGGGAGAGGCGGCGATTATTTGGTTTGAGCAGATAATAGCTATGCCGATAAATGTTCAGAGTGGTGTGTAGCTACTGGCTGAGTATTTTCTTCTTTGTACTGAATTCCGAATCTTTTAAGCAAAATTTCTATGGCACGCAAGTCTAAGTCTAAGCAACCGAAGAAAGTGGAAACCCTCAATCATGATGAGGCCACGCGCAAGAATATTCCGACGGCGGAGTATCAGTCGGTGATGGCTGAGGATGAGAAGAGTCCGGTGCAGGTGGCATACGCGCGGCGAAATAGAGACTTGGATCCGCAGCTAGTGTGGCGGGGGAAGGATGAGCAGGATTGGAGTGATTTGGTGGTGAGTGCGCCGCCGCTGTATATTCAGGAGAAGGTGCATCCGAAGGTGCTGGTGGATGATTTGTTGCGGCAGAGCCAAGCGCGGGCGGAGGAGACCGAAGATCAACAGATTGATCTGTTTTCAGATTTTAATGGGTTGCCGAAAGAGGCGACGGGGACTGATTTTTATCAGCACGATGCGCACTGGACGAATCGGATGATTTTGGGCGATAGCTTGCAGGTGATGGCGAGCTTGGCGGAGCGGGAAGGGTTGCGGGGGAAGGTGCAGTGTATTTATCTTGATCCACCGTATGGGATTAAGTTTAATTCTAATTTTCAGTGGTCAACGACAACAAGAACTGTTACGGACGGGAAAATAGAACATATAAGTCGAGAACCAGAGCAAGTCCGTGCATTTCGTGATACTTGGCAAGATGGCATCCATTCGTATTTGTCGTATCTAAGAGATCGTTTAACCATCTCACGAGATCTCCTCTCAGAAAGTGGTTCTATCTTTGTGCAGATTGGAGATGAAAACGTCCATCGAGTACGAGTATTGATGGATGAAGTATTCGGAGACGAAAATTTTAGAGCTCTAATCTCATACAAGCGACTAGGTATGATGACTGGTGGGAGCTTTGTTACAACAACTCATTTCATAATATTCTATTGCAAAAATGCGAGTCATTCAAAGGAGAGAAAGCTCTTTGAAATTCAAAGGCCGGGTATTGGGACAGGAGACCATTACACGCAGATTGAGAACTTGAACACTGGGAGCATTCGGTCTATTCAGCCGCATGAAAAGGGTAGCAAAGAGCTTGTCTTTGGTAATAAGAGAGCTTTTCAGCTTGTTAGCTTAGCTACGGGTGGGAATAGAAAGAACACGACAGTTAATTACACCTTCAATGACACTGTTTATCATCCCGGCTCAAACAAATGTTGGAGAACATTACCTGTCGGCCTCGATAGACTAAATCATACAGGTAGAATTCGGAAAGCAGGTAAAACCATACGTTACAAACAATTTTTATCGGATTTTCCACTTCTTGAAATCAGATCGATTTGGGAAGACACTGCCCGAGACCCAGATAATGTGTATGTAGTTCAAACTCCGACTGGCATTATTCAACGTTGTGTGTTGATGGCTACCGATCCTGGCGATTTAGTTTTAGATCCCACTTGTGGTTCCGGTACTACTGCCTATGTCGCCGAGCAGTGGGGTCGCCGCTGGATTACCATCGAAACTTCCCGCGTTGCTCTAGCTCTAGCCCGCGCTCGCATCATGGGCGCCCGCTACCCCTACTACCTCCTCGCCGACTCCCCCGCAGGCCAACAAAAAGAAGCCGACATCACCCGCACCGAGGTCTCCCAATCTCCCACCTACGGCAACATCCGCCAAGGCTTCGTCTACCAGCGCGTCCCCCACATCACCCTCAAATCCATCGCCAACAACGCCGAAATCGACACCATCTGGGAGACCTTTCAAGAAACCCTCGAACCCCTCCGCGAAAAACTAAACGCTGAACTCAACCAAACCTGGGAAGAGTGGGAAATTCCCCGCGATGCTGATGAGGACTGGCCCGACACCGCCCAACAACTCCACACCGACTGGTGGCAAGCTCGCATCGCTCGCCAAAAAGGAATCGATGCCTCCATCGCCGCCAAAGCCGATCAAGAATTCCTGTATGACAAACCCTACGAAGACAAATCCATTGTCCGCGTCGCAGGCCCCTTCACCGTAGAAAGCCTCTCCCCCCACCGTGTCCTCGCCGTAGACGAAAATGACGAACTCATCGAGCCAGATTCTCTCTCCTCAAATTTGGAGGGAGCCGGAGGGGGGCCAACAGACTTCGCCAGCGTCATCCTCGAAAACCTCAAAACCGCAGGCGTTCAGCAAGCCCACAAAGAAAACAAAATCACCTTCACCAGCCTTACCCCCTGGCCCAGCACAGAAGATGCTGATGGCAATCGCAGCCTCATCTGCGCCGAAGGCCGCTACCTACAAGGCGACAGCGAAACCGAAAAACGCGCAGGCATCTTCATAGGCCCAGAATTTGGCACCGTCTCTCGCCCCGACCTAGTGGCCGCCGCCCGCGAAGTCGGAGACTTAGGCTTCGATGTTCTCATCGCCTGCGCCTTCAGCTACGATGCCCACTGCGCAGAACTCACTCAATTGGGCCGAGTCCCTGTACTCAAAGCCCGGATGAACGCCGACCTCCACATGGCCACCGACCTCAAAAAGACAGACAAAGCCAACCTATTCGTCATCTTTGGCGAACCCGACATCGACATTGATGAGGTAGATAACGGTCAAATCCAAGTTACCATCCACGGCGTAGACGTGTTCCATCCCCAATCTGGCGAAGTCCGCGCCAGCAACACCGACGAAATCGCTTGCTGGTTTATCGACACCGACTACAACGAAGAAAGCTTCTTCGTCCGCCACGCCTACTTTTTGGGTGCTAGCGACCCGTATAAATCACTCAAGACCACGCTAAAAGCTGAAATTGACACCGAAGCATGGAGCAGCCTAAATAGCGAAACCTCTCGCCCCTTTGATAAACCAAAATCTGGACGCATCGCAGTAAAAGTGATCAATCACTTAGGCGATGAAGTCATGAAAGTATTTAGCGTAGAATAGAGAACTCTCATGGTTCGATTTGTTTCGCCTCCGCTCAACGAATTACACACCCTAAGAACGCCGCTCAATGAAGGTGAGCAAATGGTCTTAGACTTTTTCGTTCGGAACCTACCAGAAGCTTGGGAAATTTACATTCAGCCACACCTAAACGGACTCAGGCCCGACTTCGTGCTGCTAAACCCAAAAGTAGGCATCGCAGTATACGAGGTGAAACATTGGAATCTAAACGCAATGCCCTATCAGGTTAAATACTCTGAAAAGGTTGCCGAGCTGTGGGCAACTAATCCTCAGGGCGTAGACTTTAGAGTAACCGATAACCCCGCCCTAAAAATACGACTCTATAAAGACTGTATTGCAAATCTCTATGCGCCCGAAATTGGAAAGCGAAGAGAGGAAGGCGATACAGGCTTCAATGCTCTCATCACAGGAGGTGTCATCTTCACAAAAGCCAATACAGAAGAAGTAGAAGACCTTTTAGCCCCTTTCTTCACCAGCTCCTCAGAAGAAAGAAGCAAGAAATCAAAAGAATACTTTCCCATCTCGGGCATTGATAGAATCCAGTCAAACAACTTGAGAGCTGTTTTGCCAGCCGTAAAGTGGAATCGCTCGAAGTTTATGTCAGATACCATTGCCACCCAGCTACGAAGATGGCTTGTAGAACCTGACTTCTCACAAGAGCAACGCCAATCGCTTATCCTAAACTCAAAGCAAAAGTCCCTAGCCACCAGCCGAACAAAATCTGGTTACCGCCGAATCAGAGGTGCCGCAGGCTCAGGCAAATCTCTCGTACTCGCCGCCAGAGCTGCCCACCTGTCTGCACAGAATAAAGAAGTCCTCATCGTGACCTTTAACATCACGCTATGGCATTATCTTCGCGACCTAGTAGTTCGCTATCCACTCCCAGGTGTAAGGCTCAATCGAAACGTTACCTACATGCACTTTCACCAGTGGTGTAAAGAAATCATTATCACAGCAGGGATGGAAGCAGAGTACAAGCATCTATTTAAAGGTGGCATCACAGACAGCACGTTAGAAAAAGACATGCCTAAGCTTGCGAACAGAGCGATAGATCGAATAGAGGCCAACGCCCGGTATGGCCAACCACCACTAAACAAGTACTATGCTGTTTTAATTGATGAAGGCCAGGACTACAACATTCTTTGGTGGAACACACTAGAGCGAGTGCGACAACCGAAAGGAGAGATGCTCCTAGTTGCCGACGAGTCTCAAGACTTGTACGAGAGGGCCAAAAAGTGGACCGAAGAGGAGATGACTGGTGCAGGGTTTCGAGGGCCATGGAGCCAGCTTGATATTTGCTACCGTAGCCCATCAGCTTTAGTGCCTTATCTAAAAGAGTTCGCAGAACGGTTCTTACCAGACTCTAAAATAAGCCTAATCAACTCAGATTCTGAAGAACTGGATATCTACCCAGTATTCTTACGATGGGTTCAAGTGCCGACACAAAGCAAGCTTCCTTCTGCCTGCGCAGAAGCTGCACTGCAGATTCCAGAGGTTGCCGACCCCGATATCGTTGCCTATCCAGACTTAGTAGCACTACTTCCCAACCATTCGCTAGGGCTTAGCTTCGTCAAATTGCTAGAACAGCAGGGATTAAACTGTCTCCACATATTCGATCCAAACAAAAGAGAGCAAAAGTCTAAAAAGATGAGTTTCTTTATGGGCGATGCCAGAGTTAAAGCCTGTACAATCCACAGCTTCAAGGGTTGGGAGGCGAGGTATATGGTAATTGGTATCTCGCAGGCGACAGATTTAGCTGCCTATGTTGCCATGAGCCGTCTAAAACGGCATACCGGAGGTAGCTATTTAACAGTCGTTTGCTCAGATCCTAAACTTGAAAGCTACGGCCAAACTTGGCCTGCGGAGAACGACATTGCGGAAAGGGGAAAATCACACACTTTTGACTACAAAAACGTTTCTTTTTGAAAACAGACCACCGATGAGATAGCAGGAAGTCCTGAGAAATTGTCTACTTACAGAATAATTGAGAGAAGCTGAGGAGTCTAATTCGTAATGGAATTTCGCATCGCTGATACGTTCACAGATAGCCTCAGTAAACTCACAAACCAAGAACAAAAGGGTGTCAAAACCACCGCCTTTGACCTACAGCTAAACCCAGAAAGTCCTGGCCTACGCTTTCATAAGCTGAAGACAAAAGACAATAACTTTTGGTCTATCAGCGCCAACATGGACATCCGCCTCATTGTCCATCGCACCGCCAATAGCCTACTGCTTTGCTACGTAGACCATCACGACAATGCCTACGCCTGGGCCAGCAAACGCAAAATAGAACGCCACCCCAAAACCGGAGCCGCCCAGCTCGTAGAAGTACGTGAAACCATTCAAGAAATCACCGTCCACAAACCCGTCACCGTCCCCGAGCTACCCCCCGAACCACCAAAAGCTAAACCGCTACTCTTCAAGCACCTCACCGAAGATGACTTACTCGGCTACGGCATTCCACCCGAATGGATAGAAGATGCCCTCACTGCCACCGAAGATACTCTCTTCGACCTCGCCGAACACCTCCCACAAGAAGCCGCAGAAGCTCTCCTAGAACTCGCCATAGGCGGCGAACCCATCCAACCTACCAGCATCGACGAGGCCACTAGCGCCTTCGACCACCCCGACGCTCAGCGCCGCTTCCGGGTAATGACCAACCAGGAAGAACTCCAGCGCGCCCTCGACTTCCCCTGGGAAAAGTGGACCGTCTTCCTGCACCCTGCCCAGCGCCAACTTGTAGAACGCAACTTCAACGGCCCCGCCCGCATCTCCGGCTCTGCTGGAACCGGTAAAACCATCGTGGCCCTTCACAGAGCCGTCTTCCTAGCCCGACAATCTCCAGAAAGTCGTGTCTTGCTCACGACTTTCTCTCAAGCCCTCGCCAACGCACTACGCCTAAAACTCAGCAGACTCATCGGCAACGAACCCGATATCGCTAGCCGCATTCAAGTCAGTGCCATCCAAGACATTGCCCTCACCCTGTACACCAACACCTTCGACCAACCTAACATCGCCGAACCCGCCGAACTCAAAGCCCAACTAACCGACATCGCCAGCAAAGCTGGCAAACACACCTTTACACCCGCCTTCCTCTGGGGTGAATGGACTGACATCGTAGACGCTTGGCAGATCAAAACCTGGGAAGCCTACCGAGACTTCAAACGCCTGGGCCGCAAAACTCGGCTCGGTATCAAACAGCGAGAACAACTTTGGAACATCTTCCAGCAACTTCTCAATCAACTACTACAACAATCCCAACTCACTTGGCCAAGCCTATTTCACCGCATCACCAATCACCTCAAAGAACAGAAAACAACCCCTTTTAACTTTGTCATTACAGATGAGGCCCAAGACATCGGCATCGCCGGACTTCAGTTTTTAGCTGCGCTAGGCACTCGCCACGCCGATAGTCTCTTTTTTGCCGGTGACCTTGGTCAGCGAATATTCCAACAGCCCTACTCTTGGAAATCGTTGGGCGTGGATATTCGGGGGCGATCGCAGTCCCTCAAAATCAACTACCGCACCTCCCACCAAATTCGCCAACAGGCTGACCGTCTCTTGCCTTCCTCTCTTGCCGATGTAGATGGCAACACCGAAGAACGAAAAAATACCATCTCTGTTTTCAACGGCCCCATTCCTGACATTTCCATTTGTGATGATGAACAAGCAGAAAAGCAAATCGTAAGTGATTGGATTTCTACGCGGCTGGCAGAGGGCTTGCAGCCGGATGAAATTGGGGTATTTGTGCGATCGCCAGCAGAGCTGGGTAGAGCGATCGCAGCTATCAAATTATCGGGAGCTATCCCCACCGAGCTAGACGATCAGGTGATGCCTTCTCAAGGATGTATCGCAGTGAGCACAATGCACTTAGCAAAGGGGCTAGAATTTCGCGCTGTTGTCGTAATGGCCTGTGACGATGAAGTCATTCCTTCCCAAACCCGCATCGAAAACATTTCAGACGAAGCAGACCTAGAAGAGGTTTATAGCACTGAGCGCCACTTGCTTTATGTAGCCTGCACGCGTGCCCGAGATCAACTTCTCATAACCGGTATCAATCCAGCTTCAGAGTTTCTAGATGATCTCGATTCAAACTACCATTCAATTAATGCATAAATTCCATGACGCCGAATCTAACGACTGGAGTCAGCCCATCTCTACAGGCAGACCCAATGAGGTCATGGCCAATTTTGACTAAGCGAATCAGACTAGAAAGTCAGTAGAGCCATGCAGTAGTATCCTGCAAATTCTAAGAAGGAGCTGATTATGCTGTCAGCTCCTTTGTCTTGCCTATCTCCTGTATGCCGAAAGCGCAGAAGGCTAAGGTTCTCCATATTTCTTTTGTGAAAATTTCTAGTATCTTGAGTGGTGTAAGTTCTGCCTTTACAGTGAAAATGGCTAAATGGGTTCACGACGTTTACAACACCCCAGCCTATCCATTAACGGATGCGGCCCGATATTTGCATATCCCGACTGGCACACTTCGTTCTTGGGTAAATGGCCGTTACTATCCCACAAATGACGGCGAGCAATACTTTGAGCCTTTGATTCAGCGGCCCGAGTCAGATTTACCACAGATTTCCTTCACGAACCTAGTAGAAGCCCATGTATTGAGATCCATCCGAAAAATACATGGTGTCCGTTTAGATAAGGTTCGTAACGCCCTAGATTATCTGGACAAGCAGTTTCAAATGCCTCATCCACTGGCGCGTGTCGAGTTTCAAACCGATGGCGTCAATCTTTTCGTCGAGTCTATCGGTCGTTTGGTAAGCGTTTCAGAAAATGGCCAGTTAGCCATCAAAGCAGCCTTAAAAAACTTGCTAACGCGGGTGGAGTGGAATGAAGAAGGGATTGCTGCTCGCCTCTTTCCCACGTCTCGGGATATTCCTGAAACTGACCCAGCAGCTCCTAGAAACGTTGAAATTAATCCTCAATTGTCTTTTGGACGGCCTGTAGTTGTGGGTACTGGAATTCCAACTATTGCGATCGCAGAACGCTACGAAGCCGGAGAATCGCCTGAATCTATCGCTGATGACTTAGGCTGCGATATCACTCAAGTTCACGATGCCATCCGCTTTGAGCTACTTCTATCTCGGGCAGCGTGAGTAAAAAACAAGCCCCTATCACATTTTTCATTGACCACTGCGTCAGCCAGAAAATTGTGCCTGAAGCAATGCGTGCTGCTGGTGCAATCGTTGAGGCACACGTAGACCACTTTCCTATCGACGCATCAGATACTGAGTGGCTGCCTGAGGTGAGTCAGCGGGGTTGGGTTGTGATTACCAAGGATTGGGGGCTGACTGGCAACTTGCTGGAGCAAAGAGCGATCGCAGCCTCAAACGCAAAGGTCTTCATCCTCGCATCAGGTAACTACACAGGCGCAGAGATGGCGACAGTACTCGTAAAAGCGCTGAATCGCTTACAAAAGTTCGCACGAGGTAATCAGCCTCCATTTATCGCTCGGATTAGCGCTAATGGTCAAGTTCGGATGCATCAAAACAAGACCAAGCTACTCAAACTGCTGAAAGAGCGTTAGACAGCACATAGATAAAGAATAAAGACGCGCATTGAGCGACTCTACGCTTTTGGAGGAAGGCATCAGGTAATATATTGGGCAGAGGGCAAATTTTGACCTAAATTCTCCACTGAATAGCCGCATGGTCGCAATCTTCAGGGAAGATTTAGGGAAGAAATAAAACCTTAAATCTCCGAAACCTTTGTTTTCAAGGGATACAGCAATAATATTAACCGCCTTCTAAGCGGTCGGTCACAGGTTCGAATCCTGTAGGATCCGTTTATGGGTTATGACTTGAAATGGAGGCACTCTGTGACACTATAAGAACTTCAACAGCAAGTTCTACAGTTACCTCTAAAGAAGCGCTGGCAGCTAGTACAACAGCTGTTGAGCTCTATTCGGCAAGAGACCGTTGGGTCAGATGTAGCTATAGAAGATGAGCTGACTTTTCCACATATTCAACATCGAACTGGCGCTAGTGGGCAGGCAAATGCAAGCATTAAGGGGACGGGCATCCGAGTTGTCACTGCGAAGGCTGATTGGGGCTGGGACGTAAGCAAAATAGCTGATGAATATGGCCTGTCCACAGCCCAAGTGTCAGAAGCTTTGAGGTTTTATGAGGCTCATTAAGCAGAGATTGATGATGTAATCGCATCCGAAGCAGCACTATAGGAAGCTTCCCATGTCTAGTCTAAAACTGCACTTGAACGCTGATACATCTCTCAAACCCTACGTAAAGCATTGCTCACTCAATGCTTGGCGAGGAAGGCCGTATTATTGAGAGCTTTGTTCTTGCTTGAGATCATCTATCATCTTTTTATAGCAGGTATCAGCTCGGGGATATTAGTTCGACAGACATTAAAGACTTGAATTTCGTTGAGGTCAAAGTAATGGTGAGAAAGGATATCTCTCATACCCTTTGCACCGCGCCAGTTGACAGATGGATAGCGCTTTAGCAGCTCTCCGTCGGTTTCATGGTCGATTTTCTTAAGATTTTCACCAATCGCAATTAGCATCATTCCAATTGCGTCGAGCATATCAATTCCTTCGTCGCTGTCTCGAAAGTCATCCGGTGAGCCTATCTTAGAAAAGCGCCGAATCACACGCTGTAGTGCTTTCTCGATTTGGATGAGTTTTTCGAGTATGAGTGAAGGGTCAGACATACACTGCATCCTTTTCAATTCTGGCTTTTAAGTAGGTATTCATTCTTTCTCTGTACTGTACTAAGTCCACGGGAATGCCTAGCTCAGCTTCCAAGTCTTCTTTGATATTTACGGATGTGAACAGGTTGGGAATCTCTATTTCCATTACCACGTCCACGTCACTGTTTTCGGTTGCTTCATCTCGGGCGACCGAGCCAAAGATGCCTAGATGAGTCACGCCATATTTTTCTTGCAGGATTGGCTTCATTTTGCGCAGTACTTCTAGAACCTGACTGCGCTGTGGTACTGCTTTATACTCTTTTCCTGAGGATGTTTTCATGAGGTTTGACGGAGTATACAGGCCTATTTTACGTCCTTCGTTGATTTTCTGAGTGAGTAGCCAAATCGGGAACAAGGGCACGTATCCGATCGACTCTGCTCTGATAGAGAAAGGCATCAGGTAGTAAGTATGTGGCGTTGGATACCCGGGGTTACCTTACAGCTCAACAGCGCTACAGCCGAGGTTATGAGCAAATTCTACGGATCGCCCGGCTGACAGCGCATCGCAGATTCTTTTGCTTCTACTTTTGGCCTAAGCGCGGTCCATACAATCTGCGGTTTTTGCCATGTGGCTTCGCCGAATTTGTTGGCAGCGGTTTCTGTTGCAGTTTCGGCTTCGCCTTTTCTGAGATTGAGAAGACATGGAGGGAAAGGAATCAGGAAGGTTGTCAGCGCTGCAATTTTCATCTGTGCGGAAAATATGACGACATCTCTATCGCTTTGTTTGCTTTTGGCAGCGTTCTAGAGCGTTACAAAAGCTATTGAGGCTATCTAAGAGTGCATTGTAGTAGGGATAGGCATCGTCTCTTGTATTTTCGAGTTGGGAGTATAAGGTTAGCTCTGGTTCTGGTGTTAGCCCCTTTGTAGGAAACTTCAATCCTGCATTGGCTAGGCGAGTCGATGCGATCACAATCAGCAGCGCACCAACAGTACGAGTCTCCCCTGTAGCAAGATCGCGTAATCCAGTCAGAATCAATTATGCTCCTGGCAGTTAACTTTGCAATTCATCTGGCAATTCGTCTGGCAATTCACCTAGTAACACCATCAATCCTCGCTCAACATAGTCATCAGCTGCTCTATTTTCTGCGGATCGATAGTTGAACGTATTGATAACTGCTCAGAGATTGCCAGCTCCAATACAATAATGAACTAGAGCTGCCATACATTCACCCACAGAACACCACTTATGGAGAATGGAGTAGTTGCATGGATAGGGGTTGCATGCCACCAAAACTTACGATTGATTGGTAGCACGGGCAGAAAAGCTTGGAAGAAAGCCATTGACTGTCATCACATAACCACATTGACTCAGCTAATGCGGCTACAGAGCCAGTAGCAAACGTAGTCGATAGAACCCACAAGCGACTTATCGAGATAGTAGCCCCGCTTATTTCAGCGACTGGTAAGATAGGAAGCCATGTGCTTGCACAGCGGGGAAAAAGCATAGCGGGGGACGGCCATAGTGTTAAAACGGTTAATGACTTGGCTACTAAACCAGTTTCAGAAAGTAGTTAACGCTTTCACTCGGGGAGGAAAGGCCCAGAAAGATAGCGGGCGCTCCTCTATTGCTAGTCGTCTCTCTGCCGACCTCAGTTCACAGCGTCAGGGCGAACAGGCCGAAGAAGCGATCGCACTCCGAAAGCCACTCACCCCAGAAGAAGCCGCTGCTATCCTGCAGCCCAGCACACCATCCACCATCCCCAACCCATCAAGCACTTCACAGCTAGAAACAGTACCCCCAGTAGACACCCACCAAAGGCTCGACGCCGCACCCGCCGCACTCTCAAACAATCAACCCCTACCGCCGAGCTTCCCCACCGTAGTTTCAGAACTCATCCCAACCCAACCCTCTACGCAGCCAGCTCCCACTGACGCAGCACTCCCAGCCCCTGCGCCTGCAGAAAGTGAACAGCTCCCCAACATTCACGACCTACTCCCCGCCACAGAACCAGACCCCGATCCCAAACCAGAACCCTCCGCCGAACATCAGCCGCAGACATCAGACCGTAGCTTAGAAAGTAATCCAAGCGCTGACCAAACCCCTCCCTTAGAGGCATCTGCACCGCCATCTGAAGTCGCCCCTGCGCTTCGTGTTGAGTCGGCAGAGCGCAGCTCCACGCCCGAAGCCGTCACGCTTTTCAGCTTCGATATTACTGAAGCAGAAACCAGCCCAGAAATCGATTCAGCAGCGACAGAGGCGGAAGAATCAGAGGCAGAAACACCCGACCAAGAGAGTCATTCTGAGGCACCAGACACCTCCAGCGATCTCTCCCAATCTATCGAAGAAGCCATCATCTCACCGAAGCCTGCGGAAACGGTCTTAGATATAGAAGATCTTGCTAATACACCAGAGATCATTCACTCAGACATAGATTCCTCTGATGGCGAACCAGCAGAAATAGAAAGTGAAGTTAGTGAGCCGCTTTACCAGGAAGCAGGAGATTCGCCACCAGAAATTGCAGTCGTTGACAGCTTAGAGCCAGAAACATCAATAGCTGATGAACTGCCTGTTCAAAGTGACTCGGCAATGAGTGAAAAGCAGCTAGCCGCAGAAGAAGAAGAAGAAGAGATAAACACGATTGAAGAAACACCTGCCTTAGAAGAAGAGACTTTCTCACAGGACATTCCCTCGGCTGAGACAGACACAACACCAGAAGAACAATCCCAAGCAACAGCCCCAGCAGAGAGCGAAAATCCTTGGCTAACAGCTAAGCTACCTGCAAAAGATAGGGACGATACTTCCGCAACCACTCAACCATCCGAGCCCCAGCCAACCGACACAGAGCAACTCACTAAAGTTGGCATTGTAAAACTCTTATTCACCCTAAAAAAAGGCAACTTCCACGGCTACATCGCCCCAGAAGATGGATCAAAAGATATCCTTTTCCATCAGAAATATATCAATGCAGATATCTTTGATCAGATAGAACGTGGCGCGCAGGTTGTCGCTACCGTAAAATATATCGAAGGCAAGGCATACGCAACCCATGTAGACCTCGGGTAAGCCAGCAAGAGACGCGGATACTATAAGAACAAGCGGTAGGCTGGGTTGTCACTCTCATTCCAGTGACGATAGCCCAGCGTTTTCAAAAAAGACTGCCACTGTTCCATCTCTTCTGGCGGCACTTGCATACCCACGACAATTCTTCCGTAGTCAGCACCGTGATTGCGATAGTGAAAGAGGCTAATGTTCCACTCGGGGCTCATTGCAGCAACAAACTCAGTCAGCGCACCCGGCCGCTCCGGAAATTCAAACCGGTAAAGCAGCTCGTTGTGAGAGAGCGGTGACTTGCCACCCACCATATGCCGAAGATGCATCTTTGCCAGCTCGTCATCGGTGAGGTCCAATGTTTCAAAGCCGCTTCGCTCAAAGTTTTGCGCAATCTCTTGGGCGTCTGCTCTGTTTTTTATTTTAATTCCCACAAAAATATGGGCCTTGTTAGCATCTGCAATTCGATAGTTAAATTCGCTAATGCTATGATTGCCCAAGGTGTCGCAGAATCTTCCCAGGCTCCCTGGCCGCTCGGGAATCGTCACTGCAAATACCGCCTCTCGCCGTTCACCTAGCTCTGCCCGCTCAGCCACAAAGCGCAGCCGGTCAAAGTTCATATTGGCGCCGCAGGCGATCGCAATCAACGTTTCACCCTCAATCCCCTCCCGCTCCACATAGGCTTTGATACCCGCGATCGCAAGTGCCCCCGCAGGCTCCAAAATCGAGCGCGTATCCTCAAACACATCCTTAATTGCCGCGCAGGTATCATCCGTACTTACTAGCAAAACTTCATCCACCAGCGTCTGGCACAGCCGAAACGTCTCCTTACCCACCTGACGCACCGCCACACCGTCTGCAAAGAGACCCACCTGCTCTAGGCAAACGCGATCGCCCTTCGCCAACGACCGGCTCATTGCATCCGCATCCACCGGCTCCACACCAATAATCTTGATATGCGGTCTTAGCCGCTTTATGTAGGCAGCCACCCCAGAAATCAAGCCACCCCCACCAATCGCAATAAAAATGGCATGGATCGGCTTCTGATGCTGTCGCAAAATCTCCATGCCAATCGTACCCTGCCCGGCAATCACATCTGGATCGTCGAAAGGGTGCACAAACGTCAGGCTCTTTTCCTGTTCCAGCTCACGCGCATACTGACAGGCATCATCGTAGGTATCGCCATGCAAAATTACCTTGCCACCCCTAGCTTTCACCGCATCTATTTTGACCTGAGGTGTCGTCACAGGCATCACAATCGTTGCCACAGCGCCCAACTTCTTGGCGCCCAAAGCGACACCCTGCGCATGGTTTCCCGCCGAAGCTGCAATCACGCCACGATGCAAAAGCTCGGGTGGTAGCTGGGCCATCTTGTTGTATGCGCCCCGGAGCTTGAAGGAAAAAACAGACTGCACATCTTCTCGCTTGAGCAGTACCTGATTCCCTAAGCGGGCAGACAGCCTAAACGCTTTGTCTAAGGGTGTCTCCTGAGCCACATCGTATACCCGGGCGTTCAGAATGCGTTCTAAATAGTCAATTTGAGTAGGGTCAGACTGGGTCACAAGGCGTTGAGCAAATGGGTGAAGGTAGTATTTCTTACTTTACGCGCTTACCCTGCGACTGGCTACATCTGTGTATGTAGGCGATCGCTCATTACCCTTTAGCCCTCGCTATCGATTGGCCAAACAGTGAGCAGACGAACCCCCAACGGCTATCTCTGCCGATGATGTCATCATCGAGTGCATGCCTAAAACGACCTCACCCTCACTGTTTACAGTCCAAGCTTGAGCTTCTACCACAGGTGTTCCGCCGATTGGTTCAATAGGGTGACTGACTGTCTGAGCCTCGTTTTGATGAGTGCGATCGCTCAGCTCATTTTTAGCAGCAGAACCCTCTCCTATCTGCTGAGGAATGCGGAAGTCGTTCCAAAGTGAGCGTCCCGAAATAAGCTGGCTCGCATCCACCGGCAATCCGCCTCGGCCTGTGGCCACAAAGGTATTACTGCCTAAATTTTCACAGGCCGCGACAACTTGAGCCGTGTCATCTACATTTTCTGGCAAGCTCACTAAACCGCTAGCCGGGTCAATATCTGGGGTATTGAGTTCCACACTGCCACTGAAGTCAGGCCCCAAAGCCGAAGTCGCCGTAATATCACTTTCAGGCGTTAGCTGCTCTCGGTAAGCCGTCCCCAAAATTGTCTGCGCATCCACCACCACTCTGCCACCAAAGTTACTCGTAGCATTGGCAGTGATGTCGCTATTTTCAAGCGCGATCAGGGCCCCAGTCGTAATGTCGATGTTGCCGCCCGTCGCCGTGCCCGTTGCATTTGTCGCCACCCGGCTTTCTTCACGCAAAACAACATCATTCGCAGTCAGATTGATATTGCCGCGATCGCCCGCCACCGTACTAGCCGTAATCAACCCGCCCGACTGCAGCGTAATCCCCTCCGCCACGATGTCAATATCCCCGGCAGCGCCATTGCCAGCAGCGGTTCTAGCAATCACCTCACTAGCAAAATTACTCGCATTAATCGTGGCACCCTCAGCCACCACTAGCCGCCGCGACTCAATATTCACCGCGATGGTACCGCCTTCTCCCGTACTAGGCGGCAAACCATCCGCGCTCAGCGCACTCGCAAAAAGACCACTGCGTCCATTTTCATCACGCCCCCTGAGTTCAACAGACTCTCTAGCATTCACGGTTAAATTACCCGCCGGATTGTTGCTAATCGTGGCAACCGCGACCTGCCCAGCGTCTGCCACTAGCAGCGTCCCCGTATTTATCAACAGCTCGCCACCTGCACCGCTACCATTCGCAGACAGCCCAGGAATAGGCGGCAACTCAGACGATGACCGAATGCTGCTAACCGCCAGAATATTCGAATCATTGCGACCAACTACCCGAACATCACCTGCATAAATCGTCAGATTGCCCGCGTCACCTGTGGTAAAGGTGCTAGCCGTAATCTGTGCCCCGTTTGTTACGTTGAGCTGCCCGGTAGTGATAGTGAGGTCACCACCTTCACCCGTTGCGCCAGGCGGTGGAAAAATCACTGGCAGCACAGCGGCATATATGCTGCTAGGTCCTGTCTCAGTGCCATTGTCCACATTTATCGTGTCAGCAAATACCTCTACACGGCCCGACGTTCCCGAACCGCCCATGCCCAAACCAATCTGAGCCCCGTTGCTAATATCAATAAGGAGAGCATTTACCAGCAAATGACTACTGCCATCTCCCTCCGCGCCAGGGGCAACCTCCAACAGTATTCCAGTCAGCATAGGGTCAGCTACAGAAACCTCAACCCCTTCCAACCTCAAACTCTCGGAAGCATCGAGTACAATCTGCCCGCCGCCGCTAATGAGCACTTTTCCCAAAATGGCAGACCCTTCACTCAGCATCACATTACGCCCCTGCAAATGAACAGAGCCCGCATTATCTCCACTCACGTCTATCGCGGCCCGCTGAGACAGCGTAATATCTTCAAAGTCAGTCGCCGCAGAATAGTCAAAATTCCATCCCGGCAGCGGTGCCATCTCTTCAGACACATTTGGAGCCAACACAACAAAACTATTTTCACCTAGGCCACCGATCTCGACGTGGCCCATATCCGCAGCCAACGTGCTCCCCTCTAAGTCAATCTGGCCACCTAGCAATGCAATTGTCTCCTCACTGCCCGGCATTAGCCCCTGAGTCGGTGCTACTCGGTCAATCGTAGCGTTACCCAAGTTATAAGAAAGCGTATTGTTGCCCGGCCCCTCGGCTTGGATAGGGCCTGGCGAGCTGCCAAACTGCAGTCCTATTGGAACGCGAATGTTTAGTAATGAGGGCACAGTAGCCGTCGAAACGCCAAATTCAGAATTCTCTTGAAAAACAAAGCTATCAGCAGTGGTCGCAACAAAAGATCCTTCAAGATTCAAACTGGCACCTGAGCCAAAAATAATGCCATTAGGATTGAGTAAAAAGAGATCTGCAGCGCCATCCACAGCCAGCTCACCGTCAATATCAGAAAGGTTGAACGAACCCAGCTCACTCACGCGAGTGAAGATCATCTCCACCCCTGCATTAGGTTGAAAAGTTACACTTTCTCCCGCTTCTACGTTGAACGTGCGAAAGCTGTGAAACAATCCCGCACCGTCGTCGCTGAGCGTTCCACCCGTAATCACGCAGCTGCCCATCGCACAACTGTTCACCCCCGTCAGCGTTGTTGAAGTCGTTCCATCGGTGGCGATATTCTGGGCTGAGGCGCTGATAGGCATCCATCCAGCGGCTAGGCTAAAGCCAACACCTAACGCCCAAACTGTTGATAACGAAGGCAGAGAAAACGCATTCTGAGAATAGCTGTGCATAGGTTTAGGCAGTAGATATCGTGACGCAATTCACCTGCAGTCCTCAGTATGCCCAATTCCATTTTTTGAAATAGGCAGCTATCGAAGGGCCTCTAAGCAGATAAAAAAGACCGGCGAAAATATCAACTATCATGCTTTCAACGTAGCATTCGGGAATTAATAACTGTGGGTCAATACCTCGCAGACGGACTAAGCACCTATGAATCGCCACCGGTGGAACCAAAAGTCACATCAGCTTCGCAGACGGCAAATATGTAGCCCCCTTGCCAAGCTTTCTCATATTTCTCAGTACAGTCTGAGAAAGCTGATGTTTGTTGGTCTGCTGATAGTGGCGCTAGTTGGCGCGATCGCACAGCCAGCCATCTCAAGCCAGCCAATCCACCGTGCCCCCCTGCACAGCACCATCCAAACATCGCTCACCCCGCCCCACTCCGCGACGAGGGACGACACCGAATTTCCTCAGCTCACTCAGGGACAACAACAGTACGATGCTGGTCAGCTATCTGCGGCACTCCGCATCTGGCAGCAGGCCGCCGCAAATAGTGAATTACCGCCCCTTGCCCGCGTGCTTAGCTGGAGCTACGCCTCTATTGCCGCTCAAGATTTGGGCAAGTGGACATCAGCAGAAGAGGCGATTACCAAGAGCCTAGCGCTACTAGCCAACCAATCGAGCGGACAGGGCACAACGCTCACTAGGGCACGAGTACTCAACACACAAGGGCGGCTCTATCTAAAAAAAGGACAGCCAGAGAACGCGTGGGAAACTTGGCAGACAGCAGCAGACGCCTATCGGCAAGCCGATGATGAGCTTGGGAACATCGGTGCCCAAATTAATCAAAGCCAAGCATTGCAGACTATGGGACTATATCGCCGGGCGAGGCTACTGCTAGAAGATATTGCTGAAAAGCTCGCAGATCAGCCACAGTCAGAAATGAAGGCGATCGCACTCAAAAGTCTAGGCAATGTTTTTCAAACAGCAGGCAGCCTAGATCAATCTCAACAGCATTTGAGCGAAAGTCTCTCGATTTATCAACAAATTGGCACTGATTTAGACATCGCAGATACGCTGTTTGCTTTGGGAAACACCGCCCGGCTCATGCAAGACGCCGAAACGGCGCAACAGCACTACCAAGCCGTCGAAACGCTGCTACCGGCCTCAACGATCAGCACAGAAGCACAGCTCAATCGATTCACCCTCCTATTAAAAACTCAGGAGTGGGAGAAAGCACGGGCACTTCTGCATGACGTATTAGCTCAAGTCACGTCACTTCCGCCAAGCAGACAGGCTGTTTATAGCCGCGTGAACTTTGTAGAGAGCTTGCTATCGGCAAGTGTGCCGTTAGAAAATATTTCAGCCGAGCAACCTGTCGAGTGGCTACCTATGCATACCGTAGCCAGCGTACTGACCGAGGGTGTAAATCAGGCTAAAACCCTACAAGACACTAGAGCACAGGCTTTGGCAATTGGAGAACTCAGTAAGCTGTATAGCTATACCCAGCAGTGGGAAGCCGTCAAAGATCTTTCGCAACAGGCCATTGCACTCTCCCAAGGCAACAATGCTCAAGATATGACCTACCGTTGGCATCGTCAGCTGGGGAAGGCGTACCAGCAGCAGGGAAATGCTGAAAAAGCGATTGCCAGCTACACAGCCGCTGTCGATTCTTTGGCCAGTATCCGACGAGACCTGCTCGCGACAAATGCAGATGTGCAGTATTCCTTTCGAGAAAGTGTCGAGCCCGTATATCGTGAGCTAGTCAGCTTACTGCTGCTACCAGAAGCGCCAAGCCAGCACGCGCTGAGCCGGGCAAGGACTACCATCGAAGAGCTTCAGCTTGCAGAAATGGAGAATTATTTCCGATCTGCCTGTATCGATTCTGAGTCGGAGTTTATCGATAGGTTAGACCCTGAAGCTGCCGTTCTATACCCCATTGTGCTTTCAGACAGGATAGAGGTCATTGTGTCTCTGCCCGATTCACCTTTGCAACACCACCGCACATGGCAAAGCGAGCAAGAGACCAATCAAACAGTTCAAAATCTTTATCGCTACTTCAATCCTGCCTTTCCAGATAGCAGACGGCTAACTCTCTCCCAAAAGGTATACAGCTGGTTAATTACACCCATAGAAACAACACTTTCAGCCAAACATATCAGCACCTTAGTGTTTGTACTTGATGGTCAGTTCCGTAAACTTCCGATGGGCGCGCTCTATGACGGAGAACGCTATCTACTGGAGAAATATGCGATCGCACTCACCCCCGGCATGAAGCTGCTTGGCCCCCATTTTCAAAATCCCAAACCCCTACAGGCTCTGATGCTTGGCCTCACACAAGCTCGCAACGGATTTTCTGCATTGCCCGGTGTCAAAACAGAGCTAGAACAGGTCGCCAACAGTGTACGTGCGGAAATTCTCTTCGATCAGGCCTTTACAAAAGAGAAACTTGCGTCTGAAATCGACCGCATTCCTTTCCCTGTTTTGCATCTAGCCACTCACGGACAATTCAGCTCTAACCTCGCCGACACTTTCCTATTGGCCTGGGATGACAAAATTACCATCAGCGACCTAGACAGTTTGCTGCGAGCTAGACGCGAACAGGCAGAGCCGATTGAGCTGATGGTGTTGAGTGCCTGCCAAACTGCAGAAGGTGACGATAGAGCAGCTTTGGGCCTCGCTGGCATGGCCATTCGCTCTGGCGCGCGGAGCACGCTGGCCACCCTGTGGTCGGTCAACGACAGCTCTACAGCCGCCCTAGTTTCAGAATTCTATCAGGAGCTGACAAATGCTTCGCTCAGCAAAGCCGAAGCACTGCGCCGCGCCCAAGTAAAGATTTTGAAAACCCCGAAATATTCCCATCCCTACTACTGGTCTGCGTTTGTTTTAATTGGGAACTGGCTATCTTAAAAACGGTCTTCGGACGCTATGAAAAAGAAAACAATCTTCTGCATTGCATCACTCGCTACGGTCTCGCTCTCATCACTGACGGTCATCCTCAGCGCAGTCGCTGAACCCCTTCCCTGGAAATCTACCCAGTCGACCCGCCGCGTTTTCAACTCTCAAACTTCAGCCGTCCGCATCGGATTTGTTCCGCCTGCAGGAGAAGGCACACCCAGGCACACCCGAGGAGCCGCTTCTCGCACAGGATGCGACGCGCTGCAGATTTTACCCGAGAGTGTTTCTGGGCTCACCACAGAACCCAGACCGCTCATACCTGCCTACTTCAGTGACAATGTCAGTGAAGTATGGCTCGCCATTGAAGCCGAAGATGACAGTGAATTCTATGAGTATGCGAGTGGAAAAACATTTTCGCTTCCCGCAGGCGGTGGCGTTGCCACGGTACCCCTACCAGACTCTCTTGTAGAACTCGCACCCAATAAACAATACACTTGGTCCATCATTTTAATCTGTGGGGATGAAGAAATTGGCCCCAGCACGCCTGTAATCAGAGGCGATATCAAAAGAGTGGAACCGATTCTAACGCCGACTGAGCACGCCACAACACCACTGGCAGAAAAAGAAAAGCTATACGGACAGGCAGGCCTTTGGTACGACCTGATCACTACGATGACTTTGATGCAGGAAACGAATCCTGATAATCCTCAGCTAGCGCAAAGGTGGGAATCTCTCTTGAGGTCGGTCGGTTTGGATGGTGTCTTTGAGGACAATGCATAGGCAAGCAGGACGAAGGAAGGATCAATCCGACGCCAGCTATCGGCTGAGGGAATGCGATGAGATAAGTATCACTAGACCTGATTTCCTAGAGTTGGGCACTCTATGTACATTGCATGAAAGCATACCGCCAGGAAGCATACCGCTAGAATGTTCTCAAAGCTCAAATGCCGCGTTCATATTGGGCATCAGATAGCCGCCGTTGGGCTCAGCGCGATTGGCATCTTATCGCTTGCCACATTCACTGGCGTCTTTGAAGCATTAGAACTCGGCTTTTTAGATCAGTTTTTTAGGCTAAGTGCCAAAAAAAACTTAGTTAATGAACACATTCTTGTCGTCACCATTGATGAAAGCGATATTTCCAATGTTGGCCACTGGCCAATCTCTGATGGAATGCTTTCTGAAGTCGTAGAAAAAATCGCCGTTCACCAACCTACGGCTGTTGGGCTAGACCTTTACCGCAACCTACAGATAGAACCAGGTTCTGCCCGGCTAATCAAGACCTTTGAAACCTATCCCAATGTTTTTGGCGTTGAAAAAGTGGCTGGTCAACCGGTTGCGCCTCACAGCAAGCTAGCAGCTCTAGACCAGACTGCTGCAGCTGATGTGCTAGTCGATACGGATAGCCGCGTACGCCGAGGGCTACTGTCGTTGCGTACGCACGACGATAAGATCAAACCGGGACTAGCAACGGCGCTAGCCCTAGAGTACCTGGCCAAAAGCAATATTTTCCCTGAAGTGCTAGATGGAGAGGGGTTGGTCATACAGGTTGGCAAAACAAAGATTCGACGTTTTGAAAAGAACGATGGCGGCTACGTTAACGCAGACCACCGTGGGTATCAGGTACTGATGAATTATCAGGCCGATTATCATCAGTTTAAGACTGTCTCAGTGACAGCGGTCTTGGATGGAGAACTTACAGATGAGCAGGTACGCGATCGCATTGTTTTAGTCGGGTCTACAGCCATCAGCCTAAATGACCTGTTCTACACACCATTCGATAGAAGCGAGCAGGTAGCCGGTGTTTTCTTACATGCGCATTTAACCGGTCAGCTCATCCGTGCGGCACTGGAAGGCCGATCTTTTCTAAAAACAGTGCCAGACTATCTAGAATGGCTTTGGACAGGGGTCTGGGTAAGTATTTGCCTTGGCATAAACCATTCAATTCTGTATAGCAAGTCCTTAAAGTCGGAGTTGCAATTTTGGCAGATACTGATTCGCGTGGGGGGACTTTGGTTGGGTATTAGTGCAGCTGGCTACTGCTGCTTGCTGGCAGGCTGGTGGCTGCCGACTGCTATACCGCTGATATCTGTGTTTCTGACGACTGGGATAGGCATTGGCTATCGCAATGCTCAGCTGCAAAACTTAGCCGCCTTCGATGAACTCACACAAGTTGCCAATCGAAGATATTTTGACCAGCATTTGGCAAACGCGCTCAGGCAAAATAAGCAGCTCTCGCTGATATTGTGCGATGTAGACTACTTTAAAGCTTACAACGACCTCTACGGTCATCCTGCAGGCGACGATTGCCTGAGGAGGGTGGCTCAAGGCATCAAATCGACCATTCGCAGTGAAGACCTCGTCGCTCGCTACGGCGGTGAAGAGTTTGTCATCATTCTCACTGACACCACAGAAGAGATGGCAGCCTCAGCCACCGAGAGAATTCAAAACCACATCAGAGGGCTGTCTATTCCCCATAAGGGCTCTCAGGTAAACAGCTGTGTGACCTTGAGCTTTGGCCTGGCAAGTTCCTCACGTCGCTACAGCAGCGTACCCAGTGACCTGATAGACTACGCGGATAAGGCGCTGTATGCAGCCAAACAGGCTGGTCGCGATCGCTTAGTCGTGAGCAACTGGCAAGACTTGAAAGATGAAGATACCGAAGGGTTATCCCGAAAAGAGGCTGCTTAGCACAGGGGTTTCACTGCATGACTTAAGCCACTAGCATAGACAAGTCGCTTAGCAAGCATCCACTGACGCAACGATGGATATTGAGATTCGAAATTTTTGCGCCCAGGATATTCAGGATATAACCCAGCTATACAATCAGTTCATTCTCAAAACGCCGACAACATTCGATCTAGAACCCTACACGATTGAACAGCGACGCGATCGCTGGTTGCAGCATTACGCCCAAACAGGTAGGCATCGGCTACTGGTCGCTCAACATAACGGGCAGGTCATCGGATATGCCAGCAGCAGCCAGTTCAATACTAAGGCTGCCTACGAAACATCAGTAGAAACGAGTATCTACATCGACCCTGAATTTCATGGACAAGGAATTGGAAGCTCGCTGTATACCGGCCTATTTACCGCACTTAGCAACGAGGATGTGCACAGAGCCTACGCAGGCATCACCATTCCCAATCAAAGTTCGATTGCTATACACCGAAAATTTGGATTCGAGCAGGTAGGCATTCTCCGAGAGGTAGGACGAAAGTTTGACAAATATTGGGACGTCGCCTGGTACGAGAAAAAACTGAACTCACCTCTCACGATCAGTCAACAAGATAGATCAGGACTATCACAAGAAAGCGCCCTCAGCCGATGATGGCAAAGGGCGCACAGTTTATGGAGCGTAGACACACTCACTGAAGAGATACCTACTTACTCTGCTTAGGAGATCGAAAAGGATTCACAAGAGAGGGGGTTAACCACATACTCTACAAACCTAGAACAGGTAGCCAACACCAATGGTGAAATCTACTTCGTCATCGTCAGCAAACGGGGAGTAGCTGATGGTGCCGTTTGCAACGTAGTTTTGAGCAAAGCGGTAGTCTGTTCCGGCAACAAGAGAGAAGTCGATGTCGCTGTCGTCACCGATGTCACCAGAGACGCCTGCGCCCACAAAGGGATTGAAAGCAGCTCGGCCAGTGCCAATCGTGTTGAAGTCGTAGGTGATGGGCACCAGATAGGTGAAGTCTTCATCGTCGTCGAAGTCGAAATCTGTCGCTATTTCAGGACGAATGGAGAAATTATCCGCCAGCGAGAACTTGCCGTTTACAGCGAAGCCGTCATCACCACCACCGATGCCAACATAGTTGTAGTTGGGTGCTTGCTGGGCAAAGGCACCGGAAGGGATAGCGAGAAGTGCGGCAGCTGCGATCGCAAAGGTCGCAGATAAACGAGAGAAAAAGAATTTCATGGAATTGCCTCAAAAGGAAAGAGATTTTCAGGAAGGTAGCAAGTGACTTGGTTTTACCGAGACCCTGCGGGGCGAGCTGCTGTGGGAACCAAAGTCTTTGGGCATAGCACCAGCAACTCGCAGTAGCTGTAGTGACGAGAAACAGAAACCTAAGGACAGCAAGGCTATGTAGCCAGATTGCGGAAACATCAGCGCTCACTGCCCTTAGTTCTATCGATTAGAATCCAGCCCTTAGAACAAGTAGCCAACACCAATGGTGAAATCTACTTCGTCATCGTCAGCAAACGGGGAGTAGCTGATGGTGCCGTTTGCAACGTAGTTTTGAGCAAAGCGGTAGTCTGTTCCGGCAACAAGAGAGAAGTCGATGTCGCTGTCGTCACCGATGTCACCAGAGACGCCTGCGCCCACAAAGGGATTGAAAGCAGCTCGGCCAGTGCCAATCGTGTTGAAGTCGTAGGTGATGGGCACCAGATAGGTGAAGTCTTCATCGTCGTCGAAGTCGAAATCTGTCGCTATTTCAGGACGAATGGAGAAATTATCCGCCAGCGAGAACTTGCCGTTTACAGCGAAGCCGTCATCACCACCACCGATGCCAACATAGTTGTAGTTGGGCGCTTGCTGGGCAAAGGCACCGGAAGGAATTGCTAGGAGCGCGGCAGCAGCAAGACCAAGCGGAGCCCAAATACGTGAGATTTTCATGATGTATCCTCCAAAAGGAAACTAGAGTAACAACGGAAATGTTGTCAGGAGTGATTTGGAGCTTCTGTGGCCTTTACGCTTTTCTGGTGGGCTTAGTTGTTAGGCTTTTTAGCAACACGCAAAAAGGAAAGGTTGAGAAGGCAGCGAAAGAAACTGTTGTTTAACCAAAAGGCTTATTTCGTTTCGCATGGTTTAGTTGTATCTTTGGCGACAAGTTACTGCGTTTTCGGCATGGACACTTTGCGAGGGTGGACTAGCCAATATCTCCCCCAAAGGTCTTAATTTCGTTATTTTTTAGTGTGCCAGTTGCTAATGATGGTCTGCGTGAGAGGCTGCGATCGCCACGAATGCTGTGGCGATCGTATTCACGGCAATAGCATGGGTGGCTATAGTATTCGTGAAAGGAGACATGAGAAGAGCCCCCCGAACAGATGGATGGACTAATCACAGGTGAAGATGGTCGCTGCCGATGCTGGTGGCCTGGAGACAAAGCAGACTACATTGCCTACCACGACGATGAGTGGGGTGTCCCGGTAGGCGATGACTACAAACTGTTCGAGAAACTCTCGCTCGAAGGATTTCAGTCTGGATTGAGCTGGTTAACGATACTGCGCAAAAGAGAGAATTTTCGCGCGGCGTTTGCAGGGTTTGACTTTACCCAAATTGCACAGTACACCTCAGCAGATGTAGAAAGGCTGCTGCAAGACAAGGGGATTGTCCGGCATCGCAAGAAAATAGAGTCTGTGATTAACAACGCGGCGCGCGCCTATGAACTCGTAGAAGAATTTGGCTCATTGGCAGCGTACTTTTGGCAGTACGAGCCCGCACCTGAGGATCGGCCAGCACGTTGCGACTATCAAACGCTCAGCACTCTCGCCAAGACACCCGAATCGACGGCCATGAGTAAAGATCTCAAAAAACGCGGCTGGTCTTTTGTCGGACCGACGACGGCTTATGCCTTTATGCAATCTATGGGCATCGTGAATGACCACTTAGAAGGCTGTGAGTGGCGATCGCACATAGAAGCCCTCAGGGCCGACTTTCAGCGTCCGCGCTGATCCGCCCAAACTTACTGACGGTTACTACTTGCACGTCGCAGCAGACCTAGACCGCCCAACATCAACATCGACAGGATGCTGACAGGCTCAGGCACTTTGACAGGAGACGGTAGGCCAGGAAGCGGAGAAGACCCCGGTGTGGGTGCTTGGTCTGAAATAGGCTCAGGCACAGGGTCTGGCATGGGCGCAGGCTGTTCCGGCTCCGGCTGTTCCGGTGAGGGCTGCTCTGTCTCTGGCTGTTCCGGTGAGGGCTGCTCTGGTTCTGGCGCAGCGTCGGGCATGGGCACAACGACCTCTTCAACCGGCTCTAGTAGATCACTTGGGAGTGCCGTGTTGAAGTTGATATTGTCAATGAAGAAGTCGTAAGCGCCTTCAGAAAATCGAGGGGCTAGCGCTTCTGCGGAGGTATCGGGGGTGATAGTAATTCTTTTTCCCGCTGCCTGGAAGCCAATTTTTTGGAAGCCACTCTGTAAGTTAGACAGCAGCGAAAAGGTCGAAAAGTTACCGATATCGTCGGCAACCGTATAGTCCAGCGGCAGCGGAATACCGTTGAACACGTCTAAGAAGAAGTTTTCGACGGGAGTTTCGAACTCTATAACCAGTGGATTTTGGCGAGTGGGGTTGTTACGGATGCCGTCGGACTCCAGGTTATTTGCCGTGCCGTAGGTCGAAGTTTGGTTTGCGGGCGCATTGGTCGCGTTCGTCAAGATGACGCCACCACTGAAGCGAACGTTACCTGCTGAGGTGTCAATATTTAAGGTTTGGGCATCACCTGCACTGTTAAAAAACCGAGTGCCCGATAGGCCCTGATCGTCAAAATTGATAGCGACGGCTAGTGCAGGGGCACCTCCGCTGGCCGCACTCCAGCCAAACAATGAGGCAACCGAGAGCGTGCCAACCAAACAAGCTTTTTGCATATAGACTTCTTTCATAACCAGGGCTTCTAGAACTATTGGTGGGTTAGGCCTGATGTGTCGGCCAACTTTTCGTTAGTTTTTTGGAAGATGCTTGTCTGCAGGAGGGGCGTTCAAGGCGGCGGTCTTTTTTTTGACCTTACATAGAACGTCATCAACGGGTCGCTCTATGTACTTTTACCTATATTTTTCCGCTTTTTCCCTACAAAATAGTAAATTCAGCTACTGCAAATCCAACAAAGCAACTTGATACTTCACACCAAATTTATATAGAAAGCGCTGAAAAAGAGTAGTCTTCATAAAGATGTCTTGACTTCAGAACTCATGCTCATTCTGTAGCTCAAGACACAAATTTCCGCCTAGCCCCTTAACCGCAGCGGCATGATCAGGGAGAATGGTTTTATTAATTTTTTCAAAGTCAAGCGAAGAGAGTGAGCTGCGCCCCTCAATTGCTTCGTAGGCTTTTAAAAAAGCATTCACGTATTAGGACATAGCTCATGACAGCAACCCAAGCTAAGCCCCAATCCACTTTCCCCATTGACCTTAGTGCTTACAAACGCATTACGCTAGACCCTTCAAACAATCAGCTGACAGATGAGCAGCGTGAGGCGCTCAAGGCAAATATTCAGCTTTGCCGCGAGGCCATTGTGTTTTTTACAGCGACAGGAGGCGCACGGGGTGTGGGCGGCCACACGGGCGGTCCCTACGACACGGTGCCTGAAGTCATGATTTTGGATGCGCTCTTCCGAGGCAATCCCGACAAGTTTGTGCCTACTTTCTTCGATGAAGCGGGTCACCGGGTCGGTACGCAGTACCTCATGAGCGTGCTGAATGGTGACATGCCAGCTGAGCAGCTCATGCAGTACCGAGCGGCTGACTCCAAGCTACCGGGCCACCCAGAGCTAGGTCTGACGCCGGGCGTAAAGTTTAGCTCTGGTCGGTTGGGCCATATGTGGCCCTTTGTAAATGGTGTGGCGCTGGCAAACCCTGGCAAAACGACTTTTCTCTTGGGTTCTGACGGTGCGCAGCAGGAAGGGGATGATGCTGAAGCGGCTCGTTTGGCAGCAGCACAGGGCATCAACGTGAAGCTGATCATTGATGACAATGACGTGACCATTGCAGGGCACCCCTCAGAATATTTGGGCGGCTACAGCGTACAGAAGACGCTGGAAGGCCATGGGATAAAGACACTGGTCAACGACGGCGAAGACATCGATGCGCTGTATGCGAATATCTGTGAGGCGATCGCAACTGATGGCCCTATTGCCGTTATCTGCAAGCGCCCCATGACTGTGGGCATCGATGGCTTAGAAGGTAGCACTCACGGCCACGATGTGATTCCTACTGACCTTGCTATTCAGTACCTAGAGAAGCACGGTCGCCAAGCAGCCGCCGACTACCTTAAGAACATTGAAAAGCCTAAGCACAGCTACGAATTTTTGGGATCTAGCGACGAAGTCGGCTCGAACCGGAACGTGTTTGGCCAGGTAGCGGTAGAAGTCTTGGGCAAAATGAGCGAGGCCGAGCGCAAAGAGAAAGTGCTAGTAGTTGACTGCGACCTCGAAGGGTCTTGCGGCCTCAAGCATATTCATGCGGCCTATCCCGAAATCTTTATCAGCGGCGGCATCATGGAGCGGGGTAACCTCTCTGCGGCAGCAGGCTTCGGCATGGAAGAAGGGAAGCAGGGCATCTTTGCCACGTTTAGCGCCTTTTTGGAAATGTGCATTTCTGAAATCACCATGGCCCGCTTGAACAAGGCAAACTTGCTGTGTCACTTCTCCCACTCCGGTATTGATGACATGGCAGACAATACCTGCCACTTCGGCATCAACAACATGTTTGCCGATAATGGCCTAGACGACGGCTACGAGACTCGTCTGTATTTCCCTGCCGACGCCCATCAGATGAAGGCCTGTGTCGAAAAGATCTTCCACGACCCTGGCCTGCGGTTCATCTTCTCGACTCGTGCAAAAGTGCCCATGCTGCAGGATGCAGATGGAAAGGCCCTCTATGCAGATGGCTATGAGTTTATTCCTGGTAAAGATGACATCGTGCGAGAAGGCACCGACGGATACATCGTCAGCTTTGGAGACGGGCTGTATCGGGCGTTAGACGCTGTTGAGCGGCTGAAGCAGGAAGGCCTAAGCATCGGCCTGATTAACAAGGCAACGCTAAACGTAGTAGATGAGCAAATGATGGAGAAGGTGGGCCAGTCACCCCTCGTCATGGTGGTTGAGTCGTTTAATGAGAAGACCGGCCTGGGCGCTCGCTATGGCACTTGGCTGCTAGAGCGGGGCTACACGCCTAAGTTTGCGCATGCTGGTACGCATGAAGAAGGGGGCGGTGGCCTCTGGGAGCAGTTCTACCATCAGGGATTGGATCCTGAGAGCATCATGCAGAAGGTGAAGCAGCTGGCTGCAAAGTAAGCCCAGGTTCACTTTCCTAAGGCTTATCGATTCAGCTCGAATGTTGAACTATCAGGCTCCTCTGGCGTTTTTCCAGAGGAGCCTGATAGTTTTAACTGCTCAGATTCCTTCCAATCAGCACTGGTTAGGGCAAAGCGGGCGACGTTCGGTGGAGGTGTATGATTTTAGGTAGGTATACCTAAGTAATTTTTGGAGCGATCGCACCATGGCCGCAGAATACATTGCAGACGAAGCCGCATTTGACGCGTTGGTAAAAGACCAGTCTGTCGTCGTCGTCGACTGCACGGCTAGCTGGTGCGGGCCTTGCAAGCTAGTCGCTCCGCTGATGGATCAGCTAGCAGATGAATTTGAAGGAAAGGCAACGGTCTCAAAGTTGGACCTAGACAGCAATAAAGCGGTAGCTAAGCGGTTTGGTATCAAGAGCATTCCTGCCGTGATGGTGTTTAAAAACGGCGAGCTGATGGATACGCTGGTGGGTGTGAAGCCTTATTCGACCTTTAGTGAAGCGGTTACGAGCTATCTCTAAGCGCACCTTTAAAGCCGGGTTGTGAGTATGCCTGATCCTAATAAGCCCGATCCAAATTTAGTTAAAATCCCTCCTGAGACTCTGTTCGCCATTTTGGTAGCGGCGATACTTATTCCTCTGCTGTTGACGGGGTTCATCTCCCAGTAGAGTTTTCTCGTGTTACCGGCGTCTTGGCCGCATGTACACACACGAGTAACGGGCGTCAGACGTCACCAGCAGACGTCACAGCAAGGAAGTTACAAAAAGAACTTGATTATCGGGCGATCGCACGGGGCAATCTTACGAGATTGTCCACTAGTCTGATATCAAAATTATTTTGTGAAGTAGTCTGTGTGAAATCCGTCTTGATGTTGGCTGGATATTGGCTTTTGTTTGAACTGAACCTTTGATTTTAGGAGTCGCCGTATGTGTGGAATTGTTGGGTATATTGGCACGCGTGCCGCCAGCGGTATTTTGATTGAAGGTTTAAAAACGCTGGAATACCGCGGCTACGACTCGGCAGGAGTCGCCACGATTTCGGAAGGACAGCTGCAGAGGACGCGGGCAAAAGGCAAGCTAGTCAACTTGCAAACGAAGCTAGAGGGCCTAGAAGATCCGGCGCGATTGGGCATTGGCCACACCCGCTGGGCGACCCACGGCAAGCCCGAAGAACACAATGCCCATCCTCATACCGACGCAGCAGGGCGACTGGCCGTGGTACAAAACGGCATCATTGAAAACTACCGCGAGCTCCGCGAAGAGCTCAAGGCGAAGGGCTACACATTTCAATCGGATACCGATACCGAGGTGATTCCTCACCTGATCGATGAATATCTAAAGCATCCGCTGGGTGAGACCGTCTTGGTGGGTCAGTCGCAGCTCCTAGAGGCCGTACGGCAAGCGGTCAATCGTCTACGCGGCGCGTTTGCGCTGGCCATTGTGTCGGCAGATTTTCCAGATGAGCTGATTGTGGTGCGGCAGCAGGCACCGCTGGCGATTGGCTTTGGTCAGGGTGAGTTTTTCTGCGCGTCGGATACGCCTGCGATTATGCCGTATACCCAGGCGGTGCTAACGCTAGAAAATGGCGAACTCGCAAGGCTAACGCCGATGGGCGTAGAAGTGTATGAGTTTAGCGGGCACCGGCTCAAGAAGTATCCCCGCACGCTGAACTGGAACCCCATCATGGTGGAGAAGCAGGGGTTTAAGCACTTTATGCTCAAGGAGATTTATGAGCAGCCGGGGGTGGTGCGCACTTGCCTTGAAACCTATTTGGATACGGAGTGGGATGCCGAGAGCGAGCGATCGCCCATCAAGCTAGACTTGCCAGATACCCTACTAGAAGGACTACAGCACATTCAGATTGTGGCCTGCGGAACGAGCTGGCACGCTAGCCTAGTGGGCAAATATTTGCTAGAGCAGGTGGCAGGCATCCCCACGGTGGTGCAGTACGCCTCGGAGTTTCGCTATGCGCCCGCCCCGCTGACGCCAAACACTCTGACAATTGGCGTCACGCAGTCGGGTGAGACAGCAGATACCTTAGCTGCCCTGGAGATGGAACAAACTCGGCGGGCTGCTCGCGGTGAAGACGACTACGCACCTCGCATGCTGGGCATTACCAACCGTGTGGATAGTTCGCTGAGTCGGCTGATTCCCCACGTAGTAGGGACCATGGCCGGCATTGAAATTGGCGTAGCGGCGACGAAAACTTTTGTGGCGCAGCTTATGTCGTTTTACTTTTTGTCTTTGGAGCTGGCGTATCGACGCAAGACTGTTTCGCTGACGCGGATGGCAGAGATTATCGAAGGGCTACGGCAGCTTCCGGCACAGCTAGAGCAGGTGCTAGAAAGTCAGGAGCGCTATGTGGAAGAGCTGTCTCACGATTTTTCAGAGACGCAAGATTTTATCTTTATTGGCCGGGGCATTAACTACCCCATCGCTCTGGAGGGTGCGCTGAAGCTCAAGGAAATTAGCTACATTCACGCGGAGGGCTACCCGGCAGGTGAGATGAAGCACGGGCCGATTGCGCTGCTTGATGAGAAGGTTCCAGTAGTTGCGATCGCCACCCGTGGCAGCGTTTATGAAAAAGTGCTCTCTAATGCGCAAGAGGCCAAAGCCCGTGATGCCCAACTAATTGGTGTAGTGCCAATGAACGATGCAGAAGCAGAGGAAACCTTTGATTCGCTGCTGCCCGTGCCAGATGTGGATGAACTGCTCTCACCGATGCTGACGGTGGTGCCAGTGCAGCTGCTCTCTTATCACATTGCGGCACGGCGGGGTCTAGATGTTGACCAACCTAGAAACCTCGCGAAGTCTGTAACCGTAGAGTAAGCGGAAAGCGAATAGCGCACCCAGACATTTTCACTGAAGATGTCAGCGCAAGACAATTGTGATGGGACGCTGTAGTCTAGTTGAGCTGAACGCACGTAGCATAGGAAACTAGTGCACGTAGCGTAGGGAAGTTTACTAGGACTAAGTTAAAGCGATGAAAGCAATTGTGGTCGGCAGCGGCGGGCGGGAGCATGCTCTAGCGTGGAAGCTATTGCAGTCTTCGCAGGTCACAGAAGTCGTGTGCATCCCGGGGAATGGTGGCACGGCGCTGCTGCCCGGCTGTCGCAATGTTGCTATGCAAATGACGGAAGCAGACGCGATCGCACGCTGCGCCCTCGTCAACAATATGGCCTTCGTCTTAGTCGGCCCAGAGCAGCCCCTCGCAGAAGGCCTTGCCGATGCCCTCAGAGCCCAAAAAATCAAAGTATTTGGTCCCGGTCAGGCGGGCGCGCAGCTAGAGGCTAGCAAAGCCTGGGCAAAAGCGCTGATGGCTGAGGCCAACGTGCCGACGGCAGCTTCGGCAGTGTTTACCGATGTAGCCGAAGCCGTCGCTTACGTAGAGCAGCAAGGCGCTCCCATTGTTGTGAAAGCAGATGGGCTAGCCGCTGGCAAAGGGGTGACGGTCGCCATGGAAAAGGAAACGGCGATCGCGGCTATCAAGGCCGCATTCAGCGGTCAGTTTGGCGCAGCTGGTGAACGGGTCGTCATCGAAGAATATTTAACGGGGCAAGAAGTATCTGTCCTAGCGGTCACAGATGGAAAAACAATCCGTCCGCTCCTACCCGCCCAAGACCACAAGCAAGTAGGGGAAGGCGATACCGGCCCCAATACGGGTGGCATGGGAGCCTACGCGCCCACCCCCGTCATGCCGCCCGAGCTATTGGCACGGGTACAGACAGAAATACTTGACCCGACCCTGGCCGCGCTACAGGGCAGAAGCATCGACTATCGCGGCGTCGTGTACGCTGGCTTGATCATTACGCCCGAGGGCAACCCCAAAGTCATTGAGTTCAACTGTCGCTTTGGGGACCCTGAAACTCAGGTGGTATTGCCGCTGCTAGAAACGCCACTAGAAGAGATTGTGCTGGCCTGCTGTGAGCAGAGGCTGGCTAGCTTGCCGCCCTTTCAGTGGAAATCGGCTACCTCTGCCTGTGTGGTAATGGCCGCAGAGGGCTACCCGGGGCGCTATGCCAAAGGGATACCCATCGGCGATTTGGCAGCGGCAGAAGCAGATGCCGATACGGTGGTGTTTCACGCGGGGACCCGGGTGAGCAAGGGTGCGCTAAAGAGTACGGGCGGACGAGTGCTGGGGGTGAGTGCGATCGCAGTGGATTTTGAAAGTGCGATCACAAAAGCCTACAGCGCCGTTGATAAAATCGACTTTCCCGGCAGCTACTACCGGCGAGATATCGGCCACCGCGTAAGAAATCGATAGTCAAGGCATCTCAATAGTCAAGGCATCTACGTCTAGAATAGTAGAAGTATCAAAAAGTAAAGTACCCAACGCCATAGAATAGGACGAAGGGTTGAGCCATAGGTGAGTCAGCCACCATCCCCACCTACCACTCACTGAGCCCGACCGTAAAAGAGTCGCCATGCAACTGTTTAGCAACCTCAAAGCATTACTCGCAAAATGGTGGAATGACTTTACGCTACAGACCCGCTTGATGGTGGGTGCCACGCTGCTCGTCTCCATCATCATGAGCGGCCTCACCTTTTGGGCCGTCAACACCATCCAGCAAGACACCCAGCTCAACGACACTCGGTTTGGCCGTGACCTAGGCCTGCTCCTCGCCGCCAACGTTGCTCCACTGATTGAAACCAACGACCGCTCAGAGCTAGCCCGATTTTCCTACAGCTTTTATGAGAGCACATCCAACGTTCGCTACATGCTGTACGCCGACCAAGACGGCGAAATTTTCTTTGGCATTCCCTACTCCGAACCCGCCGTTCAAAACTCCCTAACCCTGCGGCGGCGCATGAAGCTACCCGCCAACTACACCAGCAGCGCAGACGCTCCCCTCGTGCGCCAGCATATGACCCCCGCTGGCATCGTCACCGATGTCTTTGTTCCCCTCACGCTCGACGGCAAATACAACGGCATGCTGGCCATGGGCATCACCCCCAATCCTACGGTGGTAGCCTCCTCTAATCTCACCCGCGATGTCACCATTGCTGTCTTTGTCTCGATTTGGGTGATGGTAATTTTGGGCGCAGTTATCAATGCGCTCACAATCACCCAGCCAATAAAAGAACTGTTGCTTGGCGTCAAAAACATTGCCGCTGGCAACTTCCAACAAAGAATCGACCTCCCTTTAGGCGGTGAGCTAGGCGAACTGATCAACAGCTTTAACGATATGGCCGAACGGCTAGAGCGCTACGAAGAACAAAATATTGAAGAACTCACCGCCGAAAAAGCCAAACTCGAAAGCCTGGTTTCAACCATTGCAGATGGCGCCATTTTGCTAGATGCCAATACCAACATTGTTTTGGCCAATGTCGCTGCCAAGCGCATTCTAGGCTGGGATGCCAATGCACCTACAGATGGCAGCATTCTCGACCGCCTACAGCCCGAAGTGCGCGCTCAGCTAGCCCCGCCCCTCGCCAAAGCCACTGCTGAAAAAGTTATCGAAGGCAGCGAATTTAGAATCGCGCTCACCGAAACTAACAGAACCATTCGAGTATTGTTGAATACCGTGCTCGATCAATCCCGAGAGAATGTAAAAGGAGTCGCCATCACGCTACAGGACATCACCCGTGAGGTCGCTCTAAATGAGGCTAAGAGCAACTTTATTAGCAACGTTTCTCACGAACTGCGGACGCCCTTATTCAATATCAAATCATTTATTGAAACCCTGCACGAGTATGGCGAAGACCTCAGCGAACCCGAGAAAAAAGAGTTTTTGGCAACTGCAAACCATGAGACAGATCGGCTGACGCGTCTAGTGAACGATGTACTCGATCTCTCCCGGCTCGAATCGAACCGTCGCTACGAATTCTCTGCAGTAGAAGTCCATCAGCCTATCGAGCAGGTACTAAGAACCTATCAGTTAAACGCAAAAGATAAACAGATTGTCTTACTCAAAGAAATTGAGCCGGACTTGCCTGCTATCTTAGGTAACTACGATCTCTTGCTTCAGGTATTTGGCAACTTAGTGGGCAATGCGCTGAAATTTACATACGCGGGAGGCAGAGTAATTATCCGTGCTTACCGCACACCCGAGGACCGCGCTCAGCTGACTCAAGCGCAACCCATGTCCAGCGTCAGAATCGAAATTGGAGACACTGGCATCGGCATCGATGACGAAGACCAAGCGGCTATTTTTGACCGTTTTTTCCGGGTTGAAAATCGTGTGCATACCCTAGAAGGCACGGGGTTAGGGCTCTCTATTGTAAAAAACATTATGGACAAGCACAACAGCCAAATCAACCTTGTCGGTGAAGTAGGCGTTGGCACAACCTTTTGGTTTGATCTGCCAGCCTATGATCGCAGTGCTTCCCTCGCTACGGAAGAGGGTGCCGAAGGAACAGGAACAGCTGATAGCAGCGAAAGGGCTCAGCGAGTTCTCGCTGCAACCGAGCAGACGGTCACTCCTACCGGTGTAGCCTAGAGCGTATCGTCGGGTTAGCGACGGGATATCTAGACTACAGCGCATTGAGAGTGATAAACCCATCTGGCTTCTTTTGCGTAGGTTCCTTTTGTGACAGGGTCTACGTGAATTTCACCAGCGCCTAGTGTGACAAAGGTGTAGCAAAGGTGCGGTAAAAAATGAGCAATGGTTAAATCTTTCATAAGAGGGCGCTTTTCTACAGATAGTCTCAAGATTTCAATGCTAGAGAAGGAGGTTCAGATCGGATTTGGCTGTCTACAATTTAGGCACAAAGACGATTGCCTACGAGAAGGAGACTTATCTATGAGTTTGCTAACCCAGCTGAAAGAAATGACCGTCGTAGTTGCTGACACCGGCGACATCGAAGCAATTGAGCAGTTTACCCCGCAAGATGCTACGACGAATCCATCTTTGATTACGGCAGCGGCGAAGCTACCTCAGTACCAGAGCATCGTGGATGAAACCCTAGAGCAGGCCAAGCAAACCTTGGGCAACGGTGCTGCTGACCAAGACGTCGCCAAAGAAGCGTTCAAGCACTTGGCGGTTGCTTTTGGTAAGCGCATTTTAGAAATTATTCCTGGACGGGTCTCTACAGAGGTAGATGCTCGGCTCTCTTACGATACAGAAGGCACTTTGCAAACAGCGCGTGAGCTGATCGGTGAGTATGAAGCGGCGGGCATTAGTCGCGATCGCGTCCTCATCAAGATTGCCTCCACTTGGGAAGGCATCAAAGCAGCCGAAATCTTAGAAAAAGAAGGCATTCACTGCAACCTGACCCTGCTGTTTGGTCTGCACCAAGCTGCCGCTTGCGCCGATGCCAACGTCACGCTGATTTCGCCCTTCGTTGGCCGCATTCTCGATTGGTATAAGGCTGACACCGGTCGCGACAGCTACCCACCTTCCGAAGATCCAGGCGTACTCTCTGTCACAGAGATCTACAACTACTACAAAAAATTCGACTATCAGACTGAGATCATGGGCGCCAGTTTCCGGAACGTCGATGAGATCAAAGAGCTAGCGGGTGTCGATTTGCTAACGATTTCTCCCAAGCTGCTAAAGCCGCTCTCTGAGACGGAAGGCGACCTACCTCGTAAGCTCAAGCCTGAAGATGCCAAGGCTTCGGATATCGAAAAGCTGTCTGTCGATAAGGCTAAATTTGATGAGATGCACGCAAGCGATCGCATGGCAAACGACAAGCTAGACGAAGGCATCAAAGGCTTCACCAAAGCCCTAGAAGAACTCGAGCAGCTGCTCGTTGACCGGTTGGCTCAGATGAACCAACCAGCAGCGGCAGTATAAGCCACCCATTAACCCAAAAACCGAGAGGGATAGCCGTTAAATGGCTATCCCTCTCGGTTTTTGTAGGTTTCTCTGAGCCTAAAACCCGCTAAGCCTACCCTGCCTGATCCAATTATCGTCTCGCTCTATCGCAGAGAAAGCACAATATGACGCTTGTAATCCAAAAATTCAGGCGTCAGCTTCATATCTAGCTCGCGATGTACCGGTAGGCCAATGTCAACCGTTTCACGGAGCTTGCCGGTCTTGTCCATAACGTGAACGCGTTGAGAGAGGAAAATAGCTTCCTCAACGTCGTGAGTGATCATGAAGACCGTGATTTGAGTTTTTTCCCACAGCTCGTGGAAGAAGGCTTGGAGCTGCTCTTTGGTCTGTGAATCAAGGGCGCCGAAGGGCTCATCCATCAGCAAGACTTCTGGATCGTTGGCTAGGGCACGGGCGATCGCAACCCGCTGCTTCATACCACCCGACAGCTCTTTGGGGTAGGCTTTTGCGTAGTCGCTTAGGCCTACAATATCGAGGTAATAAGCCACTTTGCTGAGTCGTTCGCGCTTGCGCATCCCCTTTAGCCTGAGGCCAAAGGCAACATTATCGGCAACCGAGAGCCAAGAAAACAGCGTGTAGTGCTGAAACACCATCCCTCGGTCAGCGCCGGGGCCTGGCACCACTTCGCCATCTACCAAAATTTCACCCGAAGTGGCTTTTAGTAGGCCTGCTGCAATGTTGAGTAATGTCGACTTGCCGCATCCAGACGGCCCCACAATGCAGCTAAACTCATTGGGCGCCAGTGAAAGGCTAACGTTGTCTACCGCCGTGGTCTTCTGCTTGCCTCGCGAGAACACTTTGGTTACATTACGAATTTCTAGCTTAGCGCTATCTGCTGCCGAGGCCGGTACCTTGAGCGTGCTGGGAAACGTGGTGGTCTGCATAGGATGAAAAGAGAAAGCGTTATTCAAATAGCGTCATCAGAAGAAAGAAAGGTGGCCCGGTACTGACTTGAGGCAGACTAGCGATATGTTATCAACGCAGTGCGATCGCAATCTGTGACCAAAAAGACAGCTGCTCAGTCCGACTGGCCTGATCTAACTGGGCTGGTCTAAATAGCCTGGTCTAACTGGCCGTTGGCTCAGCCCATGGCAACAATATGCGAAACAGAAGCTTAAAGGCAAAGTCTAGCGCTAGGCCAATAAAACCAATCACGAGAATGCAGAACAACACCTTATCGGTTTGCAAAAATCGCTGAGAATAAATAATCTTGAACCCCAGACCGTTCTGGGCAGCAATCAGCTCAGAAATGACCAAGAAATTCCAAGCGCCCGCCACATTGACCCGCAGCGTATCGATAATATTTGGCAGCGTCGCTGGCAAAATCACCCTGAACAACACATCGCGCCGAGTAGCACCCAGCGTATAGGCCACATTCAGCGTCTCATTAGGAATAAACTTAACCGCGTCAGCCACCATAATGGCGTTGTAGAAGACAATGCCCAAAAAGATGATGATGACTTTAGCGGTCTCCCCGAGCCCTGCCCATAGGATGATCAGCGGCATAAAGGCCGCGATGGGCATGTAGCGCACCGTGCCGACGAACCCGCCAAACAGGCTCTCCATGCTGTAGAACGTCCCCATGGCAATTCCCATCGGAACGCCCACCAGGGCCGCACAGGCAAACCCAGCCATCACCCGCCCAAAGCTTGCCAAAATATCGAGCGTCAGCTCCTCCTCTCTGAACATGTCCCAGCCAGCGGCTAGCACGGCAGTTGGAGCAGGTAAGAACTTCGGGTTGACCAGTTCGTTGTAGCTAAGATAGCTCCAGATCAAGAGCGGAACTGCCAGAGCTAAGATAGTGAGCGTTGGCCGCAGCCAGCCCGGAAACCCCTGGCGAATACTCCAGAAAACAGAAGGTTTTAGATAGCGTCTTTTTGTGTAGCTCAAGGGATAATTTCCTGCACTGTTGAACGGTAATCGAGAAATGACAGGGGGCTACTGACGGGAAAAGTTGGCGACGCCTTTTCTTCAGATGTCTCGACATCGCCAGCGATGCTAAGGAGTTAAGCCTGCGCTTCTTGGTATGCCTGGACAAACCTAGGCTCTAGCAGCGCAGACAAGTCACCCGGGTCCGACTCAATCAGGCCCTCGGCTAGTAAGAAATCGGCGAGTTCTTGCAGCGGCTGAGCGATATAAATATCGCTATCGGGCTGGGCAAGCATTTTCAAATTGTCTTCTACGGATGGGATTTTCACGCCTTGGAGGTCGCTGGCCAGTTCTTCTGGCGTCACCTCCAGCTCGTTGGCACCGATTTCTAGCATTTCATCGGGGTTGTCATCCATAAACTGGGTGCCTTTGAAAATGGCGTTGACAAAGGCCTGCACTGCCGCCGGATTTTCTTCAATAAAGGCAGTGTCGAATAGGTATAGGTCGATAATGGCCGTCGGCATCTTGGAAGAGTCGTAGATGATGCGACCATCGTCAATGGAGCGGTCTGTCTGTTGCAAGTAAGGGGCATAGCTCACGGCAATATCCACATTGCCCGATTCAAATGCTGCGGCTGCAGAAGGCGCATCGGCATTGATAACGGTGATGTCATCTTTTGTGAGCCCAGCTTCCTTCAGCACTTGTAGGAGGAAGAAATAGCTAACACCAGTTGTATCTACAGCTACTTTTTGACCCTTAAAGTCTTCGACACTCTCGATAAAATTGCGGGCTAAGATGCCATCTCCACCGACAGAATTGTCCTGAATCAGAACAATCTTAAAGTCTTTGCCTTGAGACCTCATCAGCACCGCTTCAGCGCTCACCGGGGCGACACTGTCTACATTGCCGCCCATAAATGCTGAAATATAGTCTCCGCTAGCGCCAAATAGACTCAGGTCAAAATCCAACCCTTCTTCTTCAAAAAAGCCCTGCTGCTGAGCGATGTAGAGTGGCACCTGACCCACCCAGGGCGCACTCCCCATAGAGAGAGACATGCTACCGCCACCTCCCTCGTCGCTACCACCACTACTGCTGCTACCCGCGGCAGTAGGGCTTTCTTCGGCCTTCGGCTGACAGGCGTGGAGCAAAAACGCACCAGAGGCACCTGCAAACAGTTGCAATGCGTGACGGCGACGAAGCTTTGGTAAGGGAGATTGAGGCATAGAGATAGCTTCCTGAAAAATTTAAAGGGTTGAAGTGGATGACGAAAACGCCAGTCTAAACAAGCTGAGCAAGCTGTAGCTGTCTGCTAAAAGTCTGTGATGGTAGAAAAGACGTGAATGAACGGTGTGAAATAATAGGAAATGTACGCTAGGGAAATGTACTCTGTTAGGTGACTCTGCTTAAGCTCTATAGAGGCTTGAATAGGTGCTAATCAGGCTTTCAAGATTTAGTCACGCTTTTCAGCTCTTTTTAGGCTCAGCTTTTTCGCATACTGAGAAAGACTGTAAACCTAGCCAGTGGCTTAGGCTTCGGTTCTTCCTCGTCACTACGCAAAAGGTGGGTAAGCAAAAGGTAGGTAAGTGGTTTAGCGGATAACGTTATGTGAAAGTTAATAGCAGCTTAAGTAGTTACACTGTATAGC
>JBCBIK010000010.1:0-54060 GCA_038524545.1 Cyanobacteria bacterium J06623_4
GTAATCAGATAGCTCCCATCGGCAGCAAGTTGTATGTTTTGCGGTTGAATGTCGACTGCTTTACTGCCTTTGACAACAATTTTGCCTGTATGCCTAGCCTGTTGCAGCGTGCGAAAAGCCTCTATCGTATTCTCTTGGGTGAATGAGGTGAATGGCAGCGGAGCCCACTGACGGGACTCTACTTGCTGGCGCAGATGCCGCAGTATAGGCTGCACCTGCTGAGGTTGCTGACAAAGGTGAGAGAGATCTACTGTAAAGTGCTGAACGTCAGGCCGCTGCTGTGCAATCTGCTCAGGCGTAAGACCGTCGCCTTTGCCAATTTCTACAAACCGTCCGCCCTGGCCAAGTGCAGCCAAGCTCTTAGCCCGAAACTCTCCTGGCAAAGAATTGAGTACAACATCAACGCCTTTACCCTCAGTTCTTTCCAGAATCTCTTCAGAAAACGCCAGCGTACGCGAATTCATGATGTTAGTGACGCCCAGCGATTCGAGCATGTTCCATTTGCTAAGACTCGCCGTTGCATAGATTTCGGCACCTACGCGTTGCGCAATTTGAACAGCTGCTTGTCCCACACCGCCTGTCGCCGCGTGAATGAGAACCCGGTCGCCCGCCTTTAACTCTGCTAGCTGACAAAGGCTGTAATATGCCGTAATAAAAGCGACTGGCAGCGTAGAAGCGGCCTCTGCGGAGAGATTCGCTGGAACAGGTGTGACTAAATCATGATGAACGGTGACATAGTCAGCAAAACTGTGAGATGCGATCGCCATCACCTGTTGGCCAACAGACAATCCAACAACAGACTCCCCGACTGCTGTCACTTCACCTACACACTCACATCCGAGCGGCGCTGCTTCAGGATATTGCCCCATCGCAACCAACACATCACGGAAGTTAAGCCCAGTTGTCTGAATCTGTATTTCAACTTCATTCGAGCCCGGTTGTTGACGCGAAGTCGGTTTCCAAGCTAGTCCTGACAGACTTCCGGCCTGCTTGACTACTAGCTGATTAGACAAATTTGGATTTTCTACATAATCCTCTATGAGAGCAACTCTCCGCTCCCCGTTTTGGTACTTGATCTGAGTCTCAGGGGATGCTGATAGCAGCTCTTCAACAACCTGCTGATGAGTCTCAGCCTGGATATGAGTGCAGTGAAGCTGAGGATGCTCTATCTGCGCGGTTTGGCACAAGCCCCAAAGTCCACTGTGAATCAGCTGAGAGGCAGGTGTCGCACCTATACTGACGAAGTAGAGTCTGGGTTGCTGCGGCTGAGCTGCAAAATACTGAATAGTTGACAGCGCTTGATGATACAGAGTGGTTGCATTCTGACTCACATTACTACCAGTACCGTCTGCCACATCAGAAGGAAATAGATAGATCACGCCTTGGGGTGATTCATCAGCAAAGCGCTCTTGTAACTGTAGAGATTGAGAGAAAAATTCTACCTTCTGTCTCTTAGATTTTAATGCCGTTGATACTAGATTTGCTTCAGCAGTATTGCCTTGTATTGCCCAATATCTGGATGTTGTCTTCTCATTTTCAGGCCACTGAGCCAGAATAACTGACTGTGACAAAGCGTACTCTGTTGCCGCTTCTGATGGCTCGACGACGGCTGACTTAAACCCTACGGACGTCAACAAAGTTTGCCACTGGCCTGCCGAAATCAGTGGGTGATTTGCCCGCAGGTGAGTATCTGTGAATCTCCACCAGCCTGAAGTTAGCCCAAAGATTAAATCAATCCAGGCGACTGACTGAGTGCCTTCTAGCAGTACCAGCTGTCCACCAGGAACTAGCAGTTGGCCTACCTGCTTGAGCGTTTGTGTCAGGTTAGCTGTTGCATGTAAAACGTTGGCAGCGATGACAATATCAAAGTCAGCCGCAATAGGTTGCTCAAGTATGGGGTTCTCAATATTCAGCAGCGCGTAGTCAACAAAAGAGAACTCTGACAATCGTTGTTTTGCAGCGCTAATAAACCGAGGAGAGATATCTGTAAACAGGTAGCTAACTGGCTGGGATAAGTCGGCTAGTTTTGGTAATAACTGAGCTGTTGTGCTGCCAGTGCCTGCGCCAATTTCCAGAATCTTTAGAGGGCGAGGCGACTTTTCAACCGTTGCAAGTATCGCTTTCTGCACCAGCTGATTCATTATTTCAGGACCCACAGACGCTTGGTAGAGCTGAGTTAGGTCGGTTAAATCACCTTCTGGAAAGAGCAGGGAAAGAGAGTCTTGTTGCCCGCGTAAAACGGCAGCGAGCTGCTGACCGCAGCGACTGATCAAGGTGAGTTCGGCTGAGATAAGATCATTCTGACTGAGTTGCCGATAGAGCCGTTGCGCGTCCAGTAATGGCGCATCTTGGGTAAGCTGCCAGGTAGACTGCCACTGTGATTCTACAAAACTTTCAGTCTGTATCCTGTCTAATGCGCCAACGTCTGCCAGCGTTCTCAGGCAGTGCTCAAACATCCGATGATGCGTAGGAACAATTCCTAAAGTATCAATTAGCTCTGCTGTGGTGACTCTTTCTCCGGGTAAGGCAGACCAGCCCAAAGTCACCAGCGCTTCATGAATGTATGCGATCGCCAAATTATTAAGCTCAGGCTGCAGGGCTTGATAGGAAAGAAAATCTGGTTGTTGAAGACGCTGCGCAAAATCAGCAGCAAGCTGCTCGCTCACGACTGAGGGTGGAATCAAACCATCGCCAGCAGTCGCTAGTAAAGGCTGTTTCTGCCACTGAAGCCGATGTAGCCAGCGATATGACTTTTTGTCTGAGCTTGCGGCTGAATCAAACGAGAGTTGCGCCGCAGAAACATGCTGCAAGGTCAGTTCATCTAGCTCTGCTAGAACCTCTCCCCGAGCAGACAGCCAGCGCACAGTGACCTGCGGACGGTTGATTTGTTCTTTGCTGAACTGCCGTTGTGCATGTATCCAAATGCCACCTTCTGGCAGAGACTGATACTGTCTCAATCGCTTAATAGCAATGGGCAAATAGCATCCACTTTCTTCAGCCAATGTAACGCCCGCTAACTGCAACCCCGCGTCTAGTAAAATCGGGTGCATTAGGAAAGAGGCTGCCCAAGATGAGGAGAACTGCGAGCATCCCTCAACTTGAGCAATTACCTCTGTGGCTGACCTGGAGAAAATTTGCTTGAATACCTGAAAAGATTTTCCGTAGTTGATCCCACGCTCGGAGAACTGCTGATAAATCTCCTGTGGCGATCTCAGGGCCGGACAGTCTTGTCGAAGGCTATCGAGATCGACAGGCGAAGGAAATTCGACAGTATCCAGTTCAATAGCGCTGATCGTCGCTGCACTATGCCGCGTCCAGCTTGCACTTTCTTCTACATTCCGACTGTGAATTTCTATCTGATAACTGGTTTGCGAGCCTTGATCAGTTACTAGAGTTTGCAAATGAACAGAGTCACTATCAGCAAGCCACAATCCCTGCTGTAGAGATACGTTCTCCAACTGGTAGCGTCCTTGCTGGAAAATCTCCTTTCCGGCTGCTAGAGCAATTTCTAAATAGGTTGCTGCGGGTAGGAGTGATCGCCCAAAGACTTGATGATCTTCCCAAATCAGCGGCTCATCTGGGAAAAGCTGCGATTCGTAACAGCGGATAGAACTGCCCGCAATTGAAAGTGATCGCCCTAACAAAGGATGAATCTTCGCTTTGCTTTCAACGATTAGACTCGCTCGTGGCTCTGCGGCCTGCCAATAGCGCTGTCGCTGAAAAGGGTAGTTCGGCAAAGTCACTGTTTGTCGAATGTAGGCGCTATCAAACCTTGCCCAATCGACTGTGTAACCCAGTTCGTAGAGCTTACCCAGACTAGGAAGGATAGTTTTCCAATCTGGGTAGGTATCTGCGGATGCTTCTGCTGTGTTGCGCCCCGATGAAGAGTCACCTTTTGCCGATAGGCTCGGTAGCCAACCCGCAGGTAGGTCAGGCAGGCAGACTTTCCCAAGTGTCAACAGTGTAGGCTTCGGGCCGATCTCAACAAACAAATCGCAACCATCACTTGCTAGCGCTTCTATTGCTATTTGAAACTGCACTGGCTGGCGAATTTGTTTAATCCAGTAGTCTGGTTGAGCAATCTCTTCAGAAACAGACTGTCCGGTGACACTAGAGAAAATCTCTATTTCGGGCAGAGCATATTGCACAGTGCAAGCAAGCCGTTCAAACTCAGCCAGCATCGGCTCCATACGCTCCGAATGAAATGCATGAGAAACAGAGAGCTGCTTGGTTTGGATGCCCCTAGCCTCTAGCTGCTCGGCAAACGACTGTAGTGCTTTGGTTTTGCCAGATAAGACTGTATTTTCGGGACTGTTGATTGCTGCGAACTCAATCTGTTTTGGTAACAGCGCTTCAATCTGTTCTTTCGCTGCCATCACTGCCAGCATCCCTCCCCCAGCAGGCAACGCTTGCATCAACCGGCCTCGAACCGTTATCAGCTTAAGTGCATCCTCCAAATTGATGACGCCAGCGATACAGGCAGCGGCATATTCCCCAATGCTGTGACCTAGCAGCGCGTCTGGGTAAATGCCCCACGATTGCCAGAGTTGGGTGAGCGCGTATTGCAGGGAGAAAAGGGCAGGTTGAGTATTGGCAGTTTGATTGATAGGGGATAGCGTATCTGGGATAAGCAAATAACCCAGCACCCTAATTAGATCAATCTCCATTTCAGAGAGAATATCTGCGCAGCGATCAATCGCATCGCGAAACACGGGTTCGCTCTCGTAGAGTTGACGACCCATGCCGATATATTGTGAGCCTTGGCCAGTGAAGAGAAAGGCAAGTTTAGAGGATCGTGAGCGCAGAGGTGTAAGGGAATAGGTGGCCTGTTCTAGCTGCTGCTGGAGATCTGCTTTATCTGCTGCGACAAAGCTTAGGCGATGACTAAAGTGCGATCGCCCCACATTCGCTGTAAAACAAACATCAGCTAGCGCCGCTGAACTCTCAGACAGCCAAGCCTGATAGCTAGAAACAAGCGATCGTAATGCTGGCTGACTGCGAGCAGAGAGCGTAAGAATATGCTGCGGACGCTCAGCAATATCAAAATTCTGTGAGAAATTTTCAGGCGCGAGTACTTCATCAACAAACTCTTCAACAATTAAATGCACGTTGGTCCCACTCATCCCAAACCCGCTGAGCCCGGCACGTTTCGGCGCAGGTTGCCCGTCTTCTGATTCTGTTATCGGCCAGGGGGTTAGCTGACGTGGAATTTTGACCGCAATGCGCTCCCAAGGAACGTGAGGATTGGGTTGAGTAAAGTGTAGATGAGGTGGAATCTGGCCATGTTGAATCGATAGAATCACTTTCATCAATCCCGCTACGCCTGCGGCAGATTCTAAGTGACCAAAGTTTGTTTTGACTGAACCGACAAATACGGGAGAGTTCTGATGTTCTGTTGCAGAACTGCCGAGCGCCCGATCAAGTGCCAGTAGCTCTATCGGATCGCCTAGCGGTGTGCCAGTGCCGTGGGCCTCTACATACTGAATTTGGTGTGGTGAGAGATTGGCGTTGGCAAGGGCTTGGCGAATCACAGCTGTCTGAGCTGTGCCATTAGGGGCGGTTAGGCCATTGCTTTGGCCATCGTGATTAACCGCAGAGCCTTTGACCAAAGCGAGAATGTTGTCTTGATTGGCGATCGCATCCGAAAGCCGCTTGAGCACGACAATGCCGCACCCTTCTCCGCGACCATAGCCATCCGCACTGGCATCAAATGTCCTACAGCGCCCATCAGGAGATAGCGCCTTCAGCTTACAAAAGCCCACCGTTACCTCGGGCGACAGCATCAAATTTACACCGCCTGCCAGTGCCAGATTTGACTCGCCCTGCCTGAGGCTTTGACAGGCGAGATGAATCGATAATAGTGAAGACGAGCAGGTCGTATCGAGCTGCATCGTTGGCCCCTGAAAGCCGAAGGTATAGGCAATTCGGCCAGCGGCAATGCTGCGAGTGTTGCCTAAAGCGCTAAAACCAGTGATGCGAGATAAGTCTCCGGAATGAACACTGCGCTGTGCATAGTCATTGAAACAAAGTCCAACAAAAACACCTGTTGCACTCCCTTGCAGATCGAACGGTGGTAGTCCCGCATTTTCTAGTGCCGTATAGCTTACCTCCAGCAACAAACGCTGCTGTGGATCAAGCTGGTGCGCCTCACGAGGCGAAATCCCAAAAAACTGCGGGTCGAATTGATCGACCGCGTTGATAAAGCTGCCACTACGGGTATACATTTTTCCAGCAGTTTCTGGATTTTCATCGTAGTGGGCATCTACAGGCCAGCGCTGAGGCGGAATCTCGCCAACGGCGTCTACCCCTTCTTTGAGCAGTTCCCAATAAGCTTTCGGGGTGTCAGCTCCCCCCGGAAAACGGCAGGCCATACCCACAATCGCAATCGGTTCGTTTTGTTTTTGTTCTAAGCTGTCGAGCTGATGACGAAGCTTGCGAATCTGTACCGTTGCTTCTTGCAACAAATCGCGATAGTTTGCAGGTGTTTGAGGGATCTGCCCGCTGCGACTTTGCCGACTGTCAAAAGAACGAGAATGAATCATCAGTTTCGCCTCCTGACTGTTGCTAGCTCAGCAGAAAGTGCTTCTGCTAACTCTGCATCTGAGAGCTGATCTAGAGATGCAGTATCTGTTGTCAGTGCAATGGGTTTTCTTTCGGCTGACTGACGCTTTGCTGAGGCTTTTTCTGTTTGGATAGGTGTTTCTGTTTGTGTGATAGTCGCTAGATGACTGGCCAGTGCTGAAATAGTCGGAAAGTTCCAAGCCAAAGTCGCATCTAACGGCGTGCTGAGCGCCAAGTGATCACTCAAATCCTCAGCTAGTTCAACAGCCATGACTGAATCTAGCCCATAGTCTGCAAAGGCTCTGGTCGGAACGATTTCAGCGGGATCAACATTTAGCTGACCTGAAATCCACCGCACCATCCACTCAACAAGTGTTTTCTCTCGCTGCGTCTCTGGTCGACTCGATAGTGGACGAGCAACTGACGATTGCTTTAATGGCTGGGTTGATTCGCCTTGCCTACCATGCTGAAGAACGCCCGATTGAGAAGCGTCGGGTTGCAGAAATTCGTCTAACTCTGCGATCGCCGCCAGCGAATCCACTTCTCCGATGCTTTCACGATAGCTATCAATCCACTCAGCCGTTTCCTTAGCGCTTAGCACAGCAGCCTCATCTGGGCTCTGAACAATCGCCCGCAAAATTGCTTGCTCAAACTGCTGCTGACCCCAGTCAATGCTGACTTGTGGCGATTTGACAGTCTTTAATGCTGATAACGTAAATGCCCAAGCGACAATCTGACCAATCTTGTAGTTGGCCTGACGACGCGCTGAATTTAGATCTAACAGGCTTCTCTCTTGATGCAAGTGAACGCGCAAAATCTGTTCAACAGCCTCAGACAGCTGCTCGCCAATCTCTTCTAAAGAAAGAGCGTCGAAAAATGCCCTCACACCTTCAGGCTGAGCCACCGTGCGCGCACCCAAGTGCATCGCAAGCACCTCTGTCGGCCCTTCAAAAATTCGCAGCACCCTGGCATCTCTCATCATCTGCGGTGCTAGGTTAGTTTCTATATATCCACGTCCGCCCAGTGACTGCATTAAGTAATCAATCGCCTGCCAGTAGAGTTCAGGCGCGATGATTTTACAAGCCGCATAGAGATCTTCAGTCACCGGCAGTTCTGCATCTAGCCGGGTCGCCACCAAAGTCACTAAACTCTCTACCGATGCGATTGCCTGCCTTAGCCAGCTCAACCGAGTCAGTATCACTGGATTGTCGAGCAAGCGCCCGGTTGCGACCTGCCTTCTCTTGCTATAGCGCAACATCAGCTGAGCGCATCGCTTCATCCCGCCGACGCAGGCCGCAGCGATCGCTAAGCGCCCGTAGCACATCGCATCCTGCGCAACATCCATACCCGCGCCTGCTACGCCCAAGCGCTGCGATGAACTGACAGGCACTTCGTCTAGGAGAACGGTATTCTGCACCATCCCCCGCATGCCTGTGGTCAGCGCTTCTGGCCCTTGCTTTAGCCCAGGTGTTCCTTTTTCTACGGCAAAGCCAGTAATACCCAGCGGCGAGCCCGCCTCATCCACCGCTTGAACAAAGACATTAATAATGCCTGCCCAAGCCGCAGAGCCGCTCCAGATCTTTTGCCCGTTTAAGTGCCAGCCTATTTCTGTAGGTACTGCCTGAGCAGTGATACCCATAGGATGAGATCCTGCGCCTGTCTCGGTCAAGGCAAATGCTGCTAGCTCACGGCCTGCCGCTAGCCGAGGCAACCACTTTTCTTTGAGTTCGTCGGAGCCATAGCGCAGAATCGGACGAATGCCGAGCACGTTGTTAAGCCCGACAAAGAGCGCCAGGGTCAGATCGATAGCCCCTAGCTGCTGCAAAATTGTCAGCATAGACTGATGCCCGAGCCCGAGCCCACCGTAGGCTGCGGGTACCTGCATCCCTAACAACCCCTGATTACCCAGATCTAAAACCAGACCCGGAGAAAGACAGCGGCGCTCATCCATCTGCCGCGAGTCTATGTGCTCACGCGCATACTTTCTCAGCCAATTTACGAGACTTTGCGTAGTCTGTTCTTCTATTGCTTTCTTCTCTTGCTTTTCCTGACTTGAGGTTGAGCTTTGTTGCTCTTTGAAATCTTTTACAGGAGGAACTGGACTTTGCTCGATCACATCCCACTCTCCTGTCTCGAAGCACTGTTTGCAGCGATGCCGCTGAATTTTTCCACTGGTTGTTCTGGGCAGCTGTCCGGGTTTAAGGAGAACAACTGCAGACGCATGCAGGCCATATTCATAAGAAACTGTTGAGCGAATGGTTGTGATGATCTCTGTCGCTTTTAGATCCCCTTTACGCAGCGATCGCACCGCCGTTCTAGAAACTTCCTGAGCAATTGCTAGCGATTCTTCGCCTTTATTGTTAATGCTAAAGGCTGCACTTGCTGGCAGCAGCGCGGCATGAGCCTCAGCGAGGCTGACTTCGATATCTTGCGGATAGTAATTCTGTCCGCGAATCACAATCAAATCTTTGAGCCGACCTGTGATGAACAGTTCTCCCTGATGCACAAAGCCCAAATCCCCTGTTCTTAGAAAGGCTATATCGGGCTCGCTTGCAAGACTCGCTCGAAAACACTGATGTGTTGCTTCCACACGGCCCCAATATCCAGCCGCTACACTCTCACCAGAAAGCCAAATTTCGCCAATTTCGTCAGCCTCACAAGCCACGCCTGTGCTTGGATTTACGATTCTAATTAACTGATTAACAACCTTGCCACAGCTAACGACTTCAACGGTTGTTTTTCGCTTAGCCTCAACACCATTCATCTGATATTGCGCTTTTTGCTCGACTGATTCAACTAACTGAACTCGGTGGCGCAAAAGGCCTTCTTGGTCGAGCGTAATCACGTTTGGTGACACCGTTGGCGACCCACCAGAGACAAGTAGCGTTGATTCTGCTAACCCATAGCAGGGATAAAACGCAGATGTATTAAAGCCACTGTCTTGAAAGCGTGCTGAAAACTGCCGAAGTGTTTGCGCTTGAATCGACTCGGCTCCAGTAAAGGCAACCTGCCAGGAACTAAGGTCAAGCGAACGACAATCGTTAGGAGCGATCTTTTTGACGCAATAGTCGTAGGCAAAGTTGGGTCCGCCGCTGGTCGTTGCACCAAAATGAGAGATGGCTTCTAACCATCGTGCAGGTCGCCGCAAAAAAGAGCTAGGAGACATGAGCGTGACGGGATACCCACCGTAGAGCGGCTGCAAAATGCCACCAATCAACCCCATATCATGATAGGGCGGTAGCCAGATGACACCTTGCGTCTGCTCATCGTGTCCAAAAAATTGCTGAATCTGTTGCAGATTGTGGGCCAAATTGCCATGAGTGACCATGGCACCTTTGGGCTGGCTGGTCGAGCCAGAGGTGTATTGCAAAAAGGCGATCGCCTCTCTCGGCGGCGATTGTTGCTCTATCCGTGAAGCAAGTGAAGCAAATAAACTCTCTTTGTCTGTAGTCTTTGCTTCCTCATCTGCTGGCGCTTCTACGACCAGCCATCGTAAGGAAGGTGGCTTCCCCAACCCAGATGACAAACGAATCAGCGGCTCTATCTCACTGGCTAGCTCGCTAGCCAAAGCTTGGCTGGTTAAGATACCCGTCGCCTGAGCATCCGTCAGGATATGCTGCCAGCGTGAAAGGCTCTCGTGGCGGCGCGGTGGCGGTACCGGAATAGCAATTGTGCCGACGGATAGGCACCCCAGAAAAGCGGCAATGAGTTCTAGTCCGGGCGGATACACCAGCAGCACTCGCTGCTGAGCAACACCTTCCCCAACGCCTTTTTCAAACTGTGTTAAAAGAGAGTGGGCAACTTGAAGCGCATGTCTGTGTAGCTTTTGATACGTCCAAATTGTTGTGGCGGACTGAGAAACCGGGGCAGACTGGTCGGCTAAAAATCGATAGGCCACTTGCTTTGGCCGATGGACCACGTGAAAATTCAACCGCTCTAGAAGCGTATCTGCGACTAGCTTAGTCGGATCAGACCTCTCTAAAGCGCTTAGACGGCTAGTTGGATTAACACCGACTGGACTATTGACTTGTTGGGGATCAATGAAGTGCTTCACAAGCGTCCTACTAGCAAAAACTCACCGCTAAGGTTGCCATTGCAAACAGCTACTTCTCACGGCAGAAGTCAGTGATGACAAATATAGTATTGGTAGCTATTCCCATTAACTATAGACCGATTATAGAACTATTCGCTACCTTTTTTCAGTATTTATTCTGAATAAATAAAAAATAAACGCTATGGAGAAGGTCTTTGAATGTCTGAGCTTGCGGATAAGCCCGAGCGATCACCTGCTCCATTTTTGATATGAAGTCTCAATTAAGGCCTAATGACCTGAGAACATTTCCTTGGCTAAGCGAGCTTTAAAGGCTAATCAACTGTCAGTATTACTGCGCCTTGTTCAGTAGTGCGTACTTATAGGATAGCCAAGACATCTTGAACTTGGATAATCTTGGGGAAATTACTGTGGTCAGCTATTCGCCTTCTGTCTGAGCCTTTGGGCGAGTGGCGATCGCGAGCTTTGCCCCTTCAATCTGCCTGACCTCATCCATCACCCCAACGACTTCACCGTGAGCGGCTGCTTCGTCAGCGCGAATGGTGACGACCGCTCCTTGACCTGGGTCGAGCTGCTGTCCGATAGCCGCTTGAATCTCCGAAATCTGAATAACGGATTGATTGAGAGAAACTTGCCCCTCTGCATCTACAGAAATAGTAAAGTTTGCCTCAGGCTGCCTTTCAGCTGTTTGGGCGTCAGGAAGGTTGACCTGTAGCCCGTCAAACCGGCTGAGAAAGAGAGAAGAGATAATGAAGTAGGACAAAATTGCGAAGATGACATCGATCATCGGCAAAATGTTGACCGAGACCTCCTCTTCTAGCTCATCTCTGAACAGACGCATATGCTGGATCCTTTGAGTATTCGTAACGGGTGTGATGACGCTCGTACAAGATTTCTAGCTGGCTGCTATATTCTTGCAGAAGCGATAGCTGTCGGCGATAGAGTGCTCGAAAAATGTTGAAAACGGCTAGGGCAAAGATTGCCACCACCATACCCGCAGCCGTAGAAACAAGTGCTTCACTAATGCCGCCCGTCACCGCGTCAGCATTGGCTCCCATCTCACCAATTTGAACTGCCGAAAAGGAGCGAATCAGACCCAGAATAGTCCCCAGCAGGCCTAGCAGCGGAGCGATCGCAATCACAGTTTGAAACACACTGGAGAAACGCTTCAGCAGTGGAATCTCGGCGTGGGTGCCCCCTTCTAGGGCCAATCGAAACTGGTTGGGAGAGGCGGCTTCGACTTCTAGTGCCTCCAAGAAGATTCGTGCAATCGGAAAACTCAGGCTTTTCTTAAGCAGTGCGATCGCCGCTGAAGGATCATCTCTATAAAGGGTCAGTACTCGCTTAATGAGTGGGCGCTGACGCCGCCTAATCCGCAGCCAAAATACCGCCCGCTCAATCGTTAGGATTAACACTGCAATTGAGAACACAAGCAGGGGCCACATCACGATGCCGCCTGCGGCAAACATTTCACTAGTAGACATTTTATGACCCAGTTTACAGAGGAGATTCGTTGCAAAGAGCCTGTATCAAGCCATCATGCAGAAGCATTACATCCATCAGCTTAGTATGGATGCTGGTGTCATCGGGTATGACTGCAAAGATTGCAAAATGATACCGACAACACAAGTCATGATTATTCTGCTCAGGTAAGTGAGCTTACTGGTAAATGAAATTCATTGTCAAGTGGTGTAAGTCTGCTTAGCGCTGGCTAGATTGTGAAGGCAACTCACGAAATTTTGACAGCATGCGCTTGTGTAATTGGGAGAGATTACTGATAAGCTGTGTATCTATGGAACTTAGTAAGCGCCTGATCAGCCTCAAAGAGCTGCTGCGCCTGTTTATGTAGTCGAACTGCAATGGGCTTTTCTAAAGATACGTTTGAGCAATATCGCCGAGAAATTCGGATTACGCAGCGCGTTCTTGTGGTTGCTGCGGTCGTTGCGGGGGGTGCTCATTTCTTCTCGCTGCCTTGGATTTCTAGAATGATCTCGGGTCCGGAAGGTGACCCTACGGCTGAAGTAGAGGCCACCCCAGTTGAAATTGTGGTCGAAGAGGAGCCAATACAGCAGGCTGAGGAGCCAGAACCAGAAACGCCAGAAGACTTGCCAGAACCTGCGGCGTCTGCTGATCAGCCCTCAGCGCCGCCGTTAGCAACCGATATCGAACCCGTGCCGCTCAGTGAAATTTCTTCAGCCGATAGGGTTGCGGTGGCTCCGGCGATCGCGACGGAAAATGGCGTTGAAGGGGGGCAAGGTGCAGCAGGCGCGTCTTCTGCGGTCGGACTGGTGCCTGGATCTGGGGAGCCGGTGGATATCGGCGATCTGATTAACTTGCCAGATATTGCCGCAGTCACTGAGCCTGCGAGTCCTCGTGAACCCATTGCCGAAACCTCTTTAGCAGCCCGCAGACAGCCAAGTTCACGCTTGGTTAGCTGTGATCCCTGCTCTGTACCAGACTATCCCGCAAATGCTCGCCGCGAGGAAATAGAAGGCCAACCCGTGATCAATGCCATTTTTGACGAAAATGGCAGAGTTATCGAAGCGGTGATTGAGGTCTCTAGCGGTAACCGAGCCTTCGACGAAGCTGCCTTGGAAGAAGCGAGAAGAAACTGGCGCTTTCGAGATCCTCAAGGCGTCGGCGGGCAGGTATCGGTGGGCGTGACTTACGTGATTGAGGGCTCTAATCAATACCAAGAGGCGCAGCAGGCGGGTGAAATTCGCACCGTTGAGCTGCCGGTTAATCAGCAGATTCGCAGTGTTGCTCCCGACCAGCCTGTGGCTCCAGCGGCAGGGACAGCACCTAACCCATCTGCGACCAATCAGGGTAGCGAGGTCGCCGAGCCCGCAGGTGAGATATTTCCGACTGAGGAGACGCCCGTTGAGGAGACGCCTGTAGAAGCGACAGCCACTGAGGAAAGTCCTGGTGAACCTGTCATCCCTCCAGATATATTCCCAGAACCCGTCAGTCCAGAATCGGCTGCACCAGAACCGGCTCCAGAGTCAGTACCGCCACCAGCCCTAGAACCCGTAGAGGCGGCTCCGCCTGCGCCTGCCCCGCCGCTGCCAGAGGTCAGTCCGGCCCCTGAGCCCACACCGCCACCTTTGCCTGTTTCTCCCAGCTCAGACGAGTAAGCATCAAAACAGTGAAAACAATTATGAAGCCGCTCATAGAGCTGATTTTTTTGCGTGCCTGGCACGGTTGGAATGGTGCGATCGCGACCTTATTGTTCACGCCATTGCTGCTTTTACTCCCTGCAACAACCGCTGCTCAAATCGAAAGCAACTCTGATTCTTTGCCAGCACCATCAGAGCAGCTTAATCAACAAACCCCGTCCGAGTCGCCACTTTTAGAACAGCTGCGAGCTGCTCAACCCGCAGAAATTACTGATATTCAGCTGGTTCAGATAGACGATGGCCTCCAGATTATTCTGATTACTGACCGACCTGAGCGGGTAGAGGTCTTTCAGCTTCAGGAGGGCGCGATTCTGACGGTTGATATTACCAACGCTTTTCTTTCTTTGCCAGAAGGTGTGCCCTTTGAGCAGCTCAACCCCGTCCCAGGTGTGGCCTCTTTGAATGCGACGCAGCGTGGTAATGAAATTCAGCTAACTATCGTTAGTGAAAACGAAACCCCGCCCGTAGCCTACTTTGAAAGAGCTTTAGACGCGCTCCAGCTCGATGTTGTGACGCTCGTGCCTGGTGCCAACGATGCCAGTATCGATTTTAACAACAACAACTTACGTATCATTGTCACTGCGCAGCCGCTCGGCTTTAGGGTACCGACTGCCAGTACAGGAACGCGTACGAATACTGATTTACTCGACGTTCCCCAGGGCATCCAGATTATTCCTGAAGCCGTAATAGAGTCTCAAAATGCGGATAGCCTTGCAGACACCTTGCGCAACGTCAGCGGCGTTACTGCGGGGCGTTCAGCAACGGGTTTGCAGGCGACAACTCCAGTCATCCGAGGGTTTGAAAGCGACAACATTTTGCGCAATGGACTCAGAGACGATACCTTGCGAATCGGTGCGGGTATCAACAATATTGAGCAAATAGAAATTCTAAAAGGTCCCGCCTCTGTTTTATTTGGGGCCGGTAGCTTAGGCGGGACTATCAACCTCGTGACTGAGGTCCCTCTCAATGACCCCTTCTACGAAGTTGAATTTTCGGGGGGGAGCAATTCGTTTTATGGGGCGTCCATTGATTTGACCGGCCCGTTTAACGATGAGGCAGGACAGCTGGGCTACCGCTTGAATATGGCCTACCAAAATCAAAGTAGCTTTCGCGATTTTGAGCGTAGCGAGCTGTTTTTTGTCGCACCGTCTTTGCAGCTGGCGAATACCGATCGCAGTAGCTTGATTCTAGATGTTGAGTATTTGAGTCGTCGTGGCTACAGGACAGCGACAGGGCTACCTGCAGTCCCGGCGCTTGGGTTCGAGGGAAACCCTTCTGCTCAAGCTGCTTTGGAACAAGGCTTGGCTTTGGGTAGGATTACCGGGGAAGAAGAAGACATTCAAAGAGCAGGCACTTTAGACATTCGCACGAATCCAGGTGAGCCAGATATCAGCTATACAGAGACGGATATTGCCCGCATCGGCTACCGATATGAGTACGACTTTAACGACGATTGGAAAATTAGAAATGAATTTCTAGGGTCCTTTCAAGAAACCGCGCAGGATAGCGGTGTCGCTTCGACCGGATACAATCAACAGACACCTGGGCGGGCCGGACAGCCGAATTTTGGAGTGATTGATCGCCTGTATTTTGATAATCCCAGCAGTCGCGACGTTTACACCCTTAACACCAACATTGTGGGTGATTATGAGCTATTGGGCATCGACCAAACTCTTTTGCTGGGTGCGGAGTTTTCTCGTGAGGTGTTTGAAGATGTTGTTACTCAGCGGCTTTTCTTTCCTTTGCCAGGGACTGAGCCATTCAATATTTTTGAACCTAATTACGATTCTACGCGATTCTTTAACGACGATACTATTGGCGGTTTTAGCAACGTACGCCCTGGGACCGACAGCATTACTCGCCGCCAAACCCTGGGCTTTTACGGTCAGCTTCAGCTGGATTTAACCGACTATTTCCTGGTCTTACTGGGAGGGCGGTTTGATATCGCTGATCAATTTTTTGTCGATGCGGTTAATCGCTCCGATACGAGTGAAATCAATACCTACGACACCGCATTTAGCCCCAGGGTAGGCGTGGTACTAAAGCCGATTGAAGATATCTCTTTGTATGCTGGCTACACTGAGTCTTTTGTGCCGACGATTGGTCGCAATTTTGACGGAGAGATTTTTATCCCTGAAGAAGGCAGGCAGTTTGAGGCAGGTGTCAAAGCAAACTTGTTTAGTGATCGGCTGAGTCTGACATTGGCCTATTACGATCTGCGACGACAAAATGTAGTGACCCAAGATCCTGATCCGAATAATCTTGGATTTCAGGTACAGGTGGGTGAACAGGCGAGTAGCGGCGTTGAATTTGACCTGGTGGGTGAAATTTTGCCGGGATGGAATATTATTGCGAACTATGCCTATACCGATGCTCGAATTAGCCGGGATAATCGGATTGAAGAGGGTTTGTCGTTGCCAAATGCCCCTACGAATTCAGCCAATTTGTGGACTTCCTATGAGATTCAGAGTGGCGATTTGAGAGGACTGGGGCTTGGATTAGGCGTTTCTTTTGTCGATGAGCGTAATGGCAGCTTGAATAGTCCTTTTACGATTCCGGCCTATACACGGACCGATGCGTCTCTTTTCTATCGTCGCAACGGGTTCAACGCACAGCTCAATTTTGAGAATCTGTTTGATGTTCGTTATTTTGAGGGAGCGCGAGACGAGTTTCGGGTGCTTCCTGGCGCGCCGTTTTCGGTTGTGGGTAGCGTGAAGTGGGAGTTTTAGACTCATGCGCGCTTTTATCAGAATTTGGGCTGGCCAGCTAGTCTCTACTATCGGCAGCTACATGAGCGTGTTTGCGCTGATGATTTGGATTTGGCAGGAGACAGGATCGGCGACGACGCTGGCGCTGGTCTCCTTTTTCTCTCAGCTGCCTCGCATTACCATTACGCCGGTCGCGGGGATCATTGTTGATCGATTCAATCGTAAGCAGCTGATGCTGATCGGTGATGTGGCGGCGGCAGTTTGTACGCTGGTGGTGGGTTTGTTGTATTGGCAAGGGGCGCTGCAGGTATGGCATCTGTATGGTGTGGTTGCTGTGTATGGCTGTTTTGGTCAGCTGCAAACCCTGGCCTATTCTACGTCTATTGCGCTGCTGGTCTCTAAGGAGAACTACACTCGCGCAGAGAGTATGGTCGCGGCTGTGAACTACGCGGGGGCTATTTTTTCACCGATTTTGGCAGGATCTCTCTATCCGTTGATTGGGCTTACGGGCATTATTAGCATCGATTTGGCGACGTTTAGTGTTGCCTTTATTACGCTGTTATTCGCTGTTATTCCTAACCCAAAGCGCTCAGAGAAGCCTGCGGTGATGGGGTGGCAAGATCTTACGTTTGGCTTTCGCTATATTTGGCGTCAGCCTAGTTTGTTGGCGATGGCGATGGCGTTCACTCTATTTGCGATCCCTAGCGATATTGGCAAAGCGCTCTATAACCCAATGATTTTGGCTCGCTCTGGAGGGGATGCGCAGGTGCTAGGGTTGGTGACCACGGCGGCAGGCGTCGGTGGGGTGCTGGGCGCTGTGTTAGTGAGTGCAACGGGCGGATTTAAGCAGCGAATTCATGGCATGCTGCTAGGATTTGTGGCAACGGGTTTGTTTAAGATTGTTTTAGCAGTTGGGCAAACACCGCAGATTTGGATGCTGGCTCACTTTGCCGCAACGCTAGCGATTCCGCTTTTCTATAGCTCTAGCAATGCGATCTGGTATGCCAAGGTGCCGCCTGATTTACAAGGGCGGGTGCTGGCTGCCGATCAGGTGATTGGACTAGCTGTGGGGGCGATCGCACCACTCATTGCAGGCCCGCTGGCCGACTATGTATTTGAGCCTGCGATGCAGTCTGAGACCTTTTTATCCAGTCTCTTTGCGCCGATATTTGGGCAACAATCAGGTAGCGGTATGGCTTTGCTATATGCACTGGCTGCCGTGGTGATGGCGGTTGTTGGGATAGCGGGGTATGGCGTAAGGCCATTGCGTAATGTGGAGAGCCTGCTGCCTGACCATGAATAGCGATCGCGCTAAAGATTCGCAAACAAGGATTTGCAAACGTTGCAAGTCCTTTGGCAAGAGAACTGCATGGCTGTTCTGTAGACTTTTCTGTAGACAGTGGGCATAAGACACATTCTATTGATATTGAATATTAATAAAGGTATAGAGAAAATAATCTAGTCAGCTAAAGACTTTATTATGCCTATGAAGCTGAATAGGCAAAGGCTCTTTCATGCGTCTTTACCTGAAAGCTTTTTCTCTAGAGGGTTTAAAGCGTTTTGATCTAGCCTCTATGACGCTACCCCGTCACACTCTTCATAATAACTTTATAAATTTGTGTGAGCTGCAACTCATCAATGCGATATAGAATCAACTAGGAGCTTATTGGGATTGTATATCAATAAACTAGTCTTAAGGGTCTTTGATAACCAGTTTCAGTAGCGTTTGTATCAAATTTGCAAAGAGAGGTTTGCAAAGAGAAGTCTGTAAGTAGAGATTTACAGATAAATCCAGCAAAAGGTATCTACGTAATTTTTAGTTTTGTTCTTTCACGAAACGCGACGTCAGATTTTTCTGGGACGCAATAGTGATAAGGCGTTGACTAGAATAAGGCTGGAAATCAGGGCATCCAAAAAACATCAATAAAGGAGTTTGCTTTTTCCACGAAGCGGTCTGTTTCGTGGGCTGGTTTGGCGAGTATTCAACAGAACTTAGGGTGAGTGGCCTTTGCGCTACTGGCCTGTTGTGCAATGTTCGAGAATGCTCTATCGAGCTTCACAGTGTCGAGCCAAGTGAGCTGACTCAAAAGAACAAAGTAATTTTCAGTAAACGCGACACGCGAAGAGTTTTAGCTATGGTTCAAGTTAGTTTGACCTCGTCCACCACGTTTGATGGTGACCTCAATGCCCTGGTTGAAGATCAAGGGACTTCCCTGACGGTTCGTTTTGATTTGGATGAGCCAGCGCCTGCGGGTGGCCTCAAGGTCTACATCGACAGTGAAACAGAACAGATCCTAAATCGACTGGATTTGCCGGGGGCGATCGCCAACCCCAGAGTCGAAAATCTCAATCTGCTAGCCACCCAAACCAACTTCGACAACTCCGGTCTGGCTGTCGAAATTACAGAGGGCTCTACCTTTGCGACGGTCACGCTCGATATTTTTGACAATATTGAACCCGATACCTTTTTGCCCGAAACCTTTGACGGTTTGGTGGAAACGACGCTTTCGCTGGTGACAGCTGACCAGATTGATCCAGCAGACCAGTCCAGCATTACGGGTGTCGGCGACTACACCATTGATGCGAATGCGGCCAGCAGCGTCGTGTTGTTTGCAGATGCAGCAGACCAGCTGCCGGGTAATCCAGTGCCGCCCACTAATGATTATGACGAAGCGGTTAGTGGAGATATCTCTAACGATCCAAACAGCCCTTTGGTGCTGACGCTGGCCGAAGGCACCACTCGTTTAATCGGATCTGCGGGTGGTGGCGATCAAGACTACGTAACGGTCACAGTTCCTGACGGATTTGAGCTGTCTTCTTTAAATCTAGAAGCTTACTCACCAAACGATGTTGCTTTTATCGGTGTACAGGAGGGCAGCGTCTTTACGGAGCCGCTAGACAACAGCGCTGATACCAGTGAATTCCTTGGCTATACCCTGTTTGGCACTAGCGGCGTTGGCACCGATATTTTGGACAACATTGGCAATGGCTCTAATGGTGCAGACTTTGGCGGACAGGGGTTTGAAGGGCCACTCCCCGCTGGAACTTACACTTTTGCCTTGCAGCAACTTGGCCCAGATAGTGACTACACACTGGCCTTCAATATGACCGAAGCGACAGTGGTAGAGAACACTGCGCCTGTCGCCACAGACGATAGCTACACCGTGATTACTGCGCCGGGTATAGAAGATCCAAACTTTGAGGTGCCAACTGAGCTAACAGTCGATGCGGCTGAGGGTGTGCTCGCGAATGATAGCGATGTGGATGGGGATGATTTAACGGTGGCAATCGACACCGACCCCACCAATGGCAGCGTCGCCCTTAACGGCAATGGTTCCTTTACCTACACACCGACTGACGGCTTCACTACTGGAGAGCAAGACAGCTTTACCTACACCGTCAGCGATGGCAACGGCGGCAGCGACACGGGCAGCGTCGTCATTGAAGCCGTTGCTGCACCTTCTCCGCCGCCGACAGGTGATCCAGTTGTTAGCTTTGAAGTTGTTCCTGATACATTTTCTGAAGAAGATCCCAACAATTTGGTCGAGTGGAGATGGTCTGTTGCTGGAGACTTTCCAGAGGGCGGCATCACCGTCAACATGACAACGATGGGCGGCGGCGCTCCCTTTGCCTTTACCGAGCAGTTTGCAGCGAGCCCTCAATCAGAATTTATTGACGCCGATATTGTTGGGTTCGATGAAGAAACCGGCGATCTCAACATCCTCTTGGAGGCTCCTGAGGCGTCCTTCAAGCTCTACTTCGTCGACGACATTCTTGAAGAAGGTGCCCAGGAGTTTGAGTTCTTTGTTGTAGACGGCGACGGTTATACCGTAGATGCCGATACGAATGGCGGCATCTTCACAATTACTGACGACAACGGTGGTCCTGGCGTTGGTCCGACGGTTGGTCTATCTGTTTCTGAAACGGATTTGACGGAAGGAGATACCTTTACCGTCACCTTTAATGTTGAAGGCGATATTCCAGCAGAAGGCGTACAGGTACTCGTTCAAAGCGACGTCCCTGGCTCCTTAGGACAGTTCGACCTAGCGGATTTGGGTAATATCACCACCACTGGCATTGCTGGCCTGCCTGAAGTTGGCGATGGTGGCGGTGGCAGCTTCTTCGTTACCATCACCGAGCCTACAGCGACCATTACCTTAGACGTCTTTGACGACATTCTGGCTGAGGAGGATTTGCCGATTACCTTTAGTCTGGCCAATGGTGAGCTTTATGAGGTTTCTCCTGACGCAGCTAGCACTACGGTGACGATTTCTGACGAAGTTCAGCCTGCTGGTCCTACTGTTGGCATCACCGTCGACAATGCGAACCTTATCGAAGGCGGCGACCCCGTCACGCTGACGATTTCTGTCGATGGTGATATCCCTGAAGGCGGTCTGCCGATCTTGATCAATGATCTCACCAGTGCTGGCAATCAGTCTCGTAGCCTTAGCGAGTTTGATATTGCTAACGTTACAACTACCGGACTGGCAGAATTCCCGACTCCGGCAGACGGCGACAGCGGTTTCTTTGTCACTGTTACTGAGCCAACCGCAACCATCACGCTAGCTGCTGCTGACGAGGGTGCTGACGAAGATGAAGCTGCTGAGAGCTTTACCTTTGAAGTGATTGACGGTGAAGCGTATGAAGTTGACGCCAATGCAGACAGCGTAACGCTCAACATTTCTGATCCAGTCGATGTGCCTACACTACCCCAAGTCAGCGTTGAGGCGATTCCTGCCACCATCTCTGAAGAAGGCAGCGCTGAAGATCGGCTGTTCACCCTGGCATTTACTGTGGAGGGCGAGATTCCTGAAGGTGGCCTATTGGTGCTGCTAGAAAATCTCTTTGGCATCACTGACCAATCAGACGGTGAGGATGACCGAGGTGCTTTTGATGGGCTGACGCTGTCGCCACCTTTTGACCGGGAGAACAATATCATTGGTTTCCGTCTGCTAGAAAACGAATCTTCTTTGCAGCTGCCGATCGCCAATGATCTAATTGAAGAAACCACCACCTTCGACTTCCGCCTGATAGAGGGCGACGGCTATACCATCAACCCCGACCAAGGCAGCTCACTATTCACCATTAATGATGACAACGGTGGTCCTGGTGTGGGTCCAACCATTGGCCTGAGTGTGTCTGAAGCGAACTTGGCAGAGGGCGATCCGCTCATCGTCAACTTCACTGTGAACGGTGATATTCCGGCTGGCGGTGTAGACGTTCTGGTTCAAAGCCCCGTTCGCGGTGTATTGGGCCAATTCGATCTAGCGAATTTAGATGCCCTACAACTATCTGGTGTCAGCAACCTGCGCCCCGGCGATACCTTTGGTCAGAGCTTTATTGCCACTGTGACTGAGCCCAATGCGTCTATCACCTTGGATATCTTTAACGACATCGTGGCGGAAGAACCCATTGAGCTGCCCTTTACTTTGGCAAATGGTGAACTCTACGAAGTTGACCCCGCTGCAGAAAGCGTCACGCTAACTATCTCTGATGATGTTCAGCTGGTCGGCCCGACTGTGGGTATCAGCCTAGACAAATCCAACGTAGTAGAAGGCGAAGCGATTACGCTGAGCTTCAACGTAGAAGGCGATATCCCCGCAGAGGGTATTACCGTCTTGGTCAATGACAACGACGGTGTTAGAACGCTGACTGAGTTTGATGTTGGCAATGTTCAGCTTAGTGATGGCATCGCAGGCTTCCCGACTCCCGCAGATGGCGACAGCGGTTTCTTTGTCACGCTGACTCAGGCCACTGCCAGCATTACCCTACCCGTACTGGACGATGGTGCAGATGAGGACGAAGCCACTGAAAGCTTCACTTTTGAAGTGGTTGACGGTGAAGCTTACGAAGTTGACGCGAATGCGGGTAGCGTGACGCTAAATATTGCTGATGCTGATACTAGCGCTGATTTGAGTGTCTCGCTGGATCTGTTGTCAGGAACCTTTGGTGATGACGGTGCCCTGGTTACACCCAACTTAGTTGAGTCGGGCAGTGGCACACCTATTTTGAGTCTGTTGATTAGCGCGGATGGCCCGGTTCCCGAAGAGGGCCTGGTCGTTGAAATCAATACCGACTTGCCAGATATCACTCAGTTTATTGAGGGCTCGAACTTCTTACCTACCGCCTTTGGTGGTCAGGTTGTGGGCGCTATTTACAGTGAAGAAGGGTTGGCCACCGGTATTAAAGTACGACTCGACAACCGCAACACGGTTGTTAACTTCACCACCGGGCTAACTAACCCATTTGACACCACCGACCAATCACCGGTTGATGTCAACTTCTCCCTTGTGCCTGGTGAGGGTTATGCAGCGCCTGCTGTTACTAACACCGCTCGCCTTTACCGGGATATTTCACAGGTGCCAGTGGTAGAGAATCCACCTACCGTGGGCGTGAGCTTTGTGAGTGATACCGGCACGCTGACAGAGGGCGGCGATACCGGCACGCTCAACTTCACGGTAGAGGGTGAGATTCCAGAGGACGGTTTGGTTGTCTTTGTTTCCAACAACCAGTTTGCTGGCATTGTTGATTTTGATTTGCTCAATGCCACAACAACGGGCGGTGCTTTCCCTGCACCCGACGGCAGCGCAGGCGGCTTCTTCTTCAAGATTAGCGATCCTAATGCCAGCATCACCTTCCAAGCGCGTGTTGATGAGGAAGTAGAAGGCTTAGAGCAGGTGAGTGTGGCATTGCAGCCACTGGCAGGCTACACCATCGATCCAGCTGCCAGCGATGTGAATATTCTGGTACAAGAGAGCGATGACTCTCTGATTCAGGTTAGTTTTGAAACCTCTCCTGAGGTGCTAGTTGAAGCGGATGGCACGGTTTCTGTGCATACCTTTAGCCTGAGTGCGCCACCGCCAGCAGAAGGCGTTACCGTCACCGTTCAGACTCCTGGGCTGGCTGACTTTGATGCGAGCGCTGTGGCACTAACGGGGATTACTAGGCTTGAAGTGCTAGAGAGTTCGCCAGAACAGCTGCGGTTTACCATTACAGAGCAAACGGCGACTATTGAGCTGCCCGTAGCCGACGATGGCATGGCCGAAGGGCTCGAAGAAGCTGTCTTTACGCTGCTAGAAGGCGATGGCTATCAGGTGGCTGAGGGTGCAAGCGAAGGCACGTTCACGCTGGTAGATACTGCTGCTGATATTCCAGCTGAGCCAATTTCTGAGGATACTCGCACCTCGCGTGACTCTATTGGCGACACGATTGCGACGGCTCAGGCCACTGGCTTGAGTGCTGAAAATAGCAACGTCAGTATTGAGGCGGCGATTAACGGAAACTTCTTCAATGGCGATCGCACCCAAACAGACAACACCGAAGACGTCGACATGTACTCGGTGGATCTATTTGCTGGCGACGTACTAAGTCTTGATATTGACGCTCGCATCAATCGTGAGCGTGACGACGCGCCAGATACGATTTTGCGCCTGTTTGATGCCGACGGTAATCAGCTGGCCCAAAGCGACGATGACTTTGCGCCCGATGAGCTATTTGCCCCCGGTCGTCAAGACTCCTATCTGGAGTTTACGGCTGAGACTGATGGCACTTACTACGTTGGCGTCAGCAGCTTTGGCAATGGTGAGTTTAGCTTTGATAATGCCGCTTACGATCCAAACGTAGCGGGTAGCGGTACGGGCCGTAGCGATGGCGAGTACACCTTGAACTTGGGTCTCAATGAGGCATCTGTTGCTGCGGCCACAGAGATTCCGCCAAGCACAGGTGAAGGGCCAACCGTTTCTCTGGCGGCAACCACTGCCACCTACGACAGTAGCGATAACCTGATTGCGAGTGCGCTGGTTCAGTTCACGCCAGAGCGCAGGAATGCTTCTATCTTGACGCTCAGCTTTGATGTTGAGGGCGAAATTCCTGAAGAGGGTGTTGAGACCTATATCACCACTGACGTTGACCTATCCACTATCTTTAGCACGCGATCACCTTTTGGCTCAGAAGGTGTAGAGGTGCTGGGTGCGGTCTACGACGATGCGGGTGCGCCGGTTGGCCTCAAGGTCAAGCTCATGACCAACACAGGCTTTATCAACCTCAACCTTGATGACCCTGAGGAAGCGCCGACCGATGGCGAAGAAACCATCACAGTCACCCTGGAGCCCGCAGCAGGCTACACGGTAGGTGAAGGCACGTTCTCTTCTGTCATCTACGACACGCTGGATGATGTTCCAGAAATGCCAACCGTACCGACGGTGAGTATCTCTGTAAGCGAGACGGCGTTAGTTGAGTCTGAGGGCAATACCACTACCCTCACCTTCGAACTCAATGAGGCACCGCCAGAGGGTGGCGTCACTATCAACGTCGATAGCGGCGTCCGTGCCGCCCTCGGTGAGTTTGATGTGTTTAACGCTGAAGTAGTGGGCGGCGGTTTCCCCTCGCCAAACTTCCAGGCCAGCGGCTTCTTCTTCACCATGACAGAGCAGACCGCCACTATCACCCTGGCAGCCTTTGACGAGACCACCAATCCAGAAATCCCCGCAGAAGATGCGCTGGAAGGGATTGATGAGTTTACGTTTACCGTGCAGCCGGGCGCTGGCTATGCAGTCGCCCCTAATTCCAACGCGGTGACCGTCACCATTGCTGACAACCCTGACTCCTTGCCAATTGAAGTTGGCGGCGAAGAAGGCGAAAACGACGGCAGCGGCCTCACCGAAAGCGAGTTTAACGACACCATCGCCGATGCCATGCTGACGGGCTTTGGTCCGACCAATCCACTCTTTGAGGTTGAAGCTGAAATTGGCACAACTCGCCAAACTCGAAACTTTGTTGACGCGACCGAAGATGTTGACATGTATGCCTTTGACATTGAGGCGGGTCAAACCGTCATCTTTGATGTCGATGGCGGCGGTACTGGCAACGCTGGCGTAGAAGGCTCTCTGCTAGACAGCATCCTGCGGGTGTTTGACGCGGACGGGAATGAGGTGGCCATCAATGAAAATGGTGGTGCGCCCGATGAGGTATTCCAGGCGAATGGCGATTCTTATCTAGAGTTTGCGCCGACCGAGTCTGGCACTTACTACGTGGGTATTAGCACCCTGGGCAACAACTTCTACGACCCCAATGTGCAAGGCAGCGGCAGCGGCTGGATCTTTGAAGATCGCTTTGAGCCCGGTCCTTATCGGTTTACCGCGACACTCAAAGGTGCGGTTGTAGAAGAAAGCGGTGACACGCTCAGCACTAACAACGACAGAATTGCCGATGCGCTAACGCTCGATCTCTCGACGGATAATCCTCACCTGAAAGTCCAAGGGGACATTTCTCAGCGCTATTTGGATCGCAGCAACACCGCAGATGCCACTGAAGATGTGGATATGTACGCTGTGCAGCTGAGTGCGGGCGATCGCATCACCATCGACGCCGATTCTGTCACCACAGACCTCGACGGTTTCCAAGTCGGCCCGGCCCCAGACATCACCATCTTTGACGCCGATGGCAACAAAGTAGTTGTCGGCACCGACGAAGACGGCGAAGACATCTTTGCCTTCTCTAGCCGTGACGGTGCCCCAGACGAAGCCTTCGTTGCCAACCGTGACGCCTACCTCGACTTCACCGCCGAGACAGATGGCACCTACTACATCGGTATCTCTCAGTACCGCAACAACAACTACGATGCCAATGTCGTTGGCTCGGGCTCAGGTGCATTCTTCGACCCCCGATTTGGCGTCAGCGCAGGTGGTGAATACACGCTCGACATTGCCCTGAACCCCACAGGCTTTGACGGACCTATATTCGAGGAATTCACCGGCACGCCTGACGAGGGTGCGCCCGTGGTTACCTTCACCACTGATGCAGGCACATTTGTTCGTGCTGAAAACCGCGACGACATTGTTATTTCCAGCGAGCTGATTGAAGATGGCGATGTTGGTAGAGGCGTCTTGAACGTAGCGTTTACCGTTGAAGGAGAGATTCCTGAAGATGGTTTGGAAGTCTTGGTCGTCAATGAAGACGGCGTTGACTTGAATGATTACTTCCAACAGCTCGGCGGTCAGCCTCGTATTGTGGTTGGCGGCACGCTTTCGGGCGGTCTCTACGACGCAAACGGTGCGCTGATTGGATTCAAGGCACTGCTGACTGACAACAACGCCCTGTTCCCATTCACTGCCGCCACCGATAGAGTGGACGACCCAGACGCGTCAGAAACACTGACCTTCTCACTGGCCAACAGTGCAGATTATGCAGCCAGCCCAACGGCAGGCTCTTCTGAGGTCACCTTCTTCGATAGCCTAGAGCAGGTACAGGCGGTCGGCGATCCAGTCCCAACCGTAGGCTTCACGCTTGACCAAACAGAGTTCATCGAGTCCGAAGGCACGGTAGGCACTATCACAGTCACTGTTGATGGCGAAATTCCAGCAGGAGGACTACAGGTTTACCTCGATAGCCCAGACCGCCTCCTGGGTGAGTTTGATGTCTTCAATGCAGAAGTGACCGGCGGCGCATTCCCATCGCCAAACGGCACAGCCAGCGGCTTCTTCTTCCGGGTGTTTGAAAATACAGCCACGATTAAGCTGGCCGTATTTGACGAGACGACTAACGACCAAATCCCTGCCGAAGACGCGCTAGAAGGCATCGAGTCCTTCAATCTGGCGTTGCAGCCGCTAGAAGGCTACGCCATCGATGCAAACGCAGCGTCTGTAGACTTCACCATCAAAGACACGCCTGATTCTGTGGTGATTACCCCTGATGACGGCAGCGGCGACGGTGGTGACGGTGGCGAAATGGATGGCCCTGTGACCGATAACGACGGTCGTGACACCATTGATGACACAATCGAAACCTCTGTGGCGACAGGTCTCAGCGCAGACCAAACTGAGGTCACGATCGAAGGCTCTATCGCCATTCGCTGGCGCAACCCTGATGAGCAAAAGGCGGACAATACTGAAGATGTTGATATGTACTCCTTCGACCTGGCAGCAGGCGAGAGTGTCACTATCGACGCGATGTCAGTTCCGTTTGAGTTCGATGGGATGACTCAGGTGACTGCGCCTACCTTACGTGTGTTTAATGCAGCGGGTGAAGAGGTGGCGATCGCAGCTAGCGAAATCGGCGCAGCCCCTGTGGCCGACCCATCCCTCTCATTCACAGCGGCCGAGGCAGACACCCACTATGTCGGCGTCTCTCAGTACCTGAACGACAACTACGACCCGATGGTGAATGCCAGCGGTGACGGCGTTCAGCTACCAGAAGAAGGCATCAGCCCTGGTGAGTACACCCTGAAGCTAACCCTGGACACTGACCAGCCTGCTGTGCCCGTTGTTTCGGTATCCACACCGACGCCAGTGGTTAGTGAGGATGGCGACACAACCTTAACGGTCACCTTCAGCGTGGATGGTGACATTCCAGAAGGGGGGCTACCCATAACTGTTGGCGGTGATTTAACTCGCTTGTTCGATCCAGAGTTGGAACTGCTGGTGCAGGCTCCCTTTGTTGTCGAGCCAGAGACTGGCCTGATTCCGGTGGCTAATCGCGATCCTGAGTTCGATATTGCGCTAACGGCTTCTGAGGTTAGTGTGAGCTTCGAGGTGTTTGACGACATCATCGAGGAAGAGCCTCTGGAACTTAACTTTGCGCTCCTAGAGGGCGAGGGTTATGCCGTTGATGGTGATGGCATTTCAACGGTCACTGTCGTTGACGGTGACAGTGTGATTCCTGGCAGTGGTCCCACAGTGAGTCTCTCTGTTAACCAAACTGAGCTAACAGAAGGCGATGAATTCACAGTCTCCTTTAATGTTGACGGTGCTATTCCTGAGGGCGGTCTTGAGCTCTTTATCGATGCAGGACCGACTGCCTTGGGCGAGTTCGATATCTTTGGTGAAAACGGTATTGACCCAGTCACTGACCTAGTGGGTCTTGCTGGATTCCCTGTCCAAGGTGGCGACTTAGGTGGCTTCTTCGTCACGCTGGTTGAAAATCAAGCCTCTATTACTCTGTCGGTCTTCGATGACGGTGCTAATGAAGGTCCTGAGACACTGACCTTTGAACTCACTAATGGTGAAGCCTACGAGGTTGCACCTGATGCAAGCACGGTTACACTCTCCATCAATGACTTTGAAACCGTAGGGACTGACGAAGGCGAGACCCTGGTCGGTAGTGACGATGACAACAGCATCGCAGGTAAAGGCGGTAGTGACATCATTGCCGGTGGCCTGGCCAATGACATCATCCTCGGTGGTGATGGCGATGATGTGCTGCGGGGCGATTTGAACAGTCGTAACCCACAGGACGGCAGTGCTGGCGGCAACGACATCATCTTTGGCGGTGAGGGTAATGACCGCATCGGTGGCAAAGCGGGTAACGACATCCTCAGCGGCGACGCGGGTGATGACATCATCTGGGGTGATGACGGCGACGACATCATCATGGGTGTGACCGGTAATGACACCCTGGTTGGCGACAACGGCTCCAACGGCAGCGGCAGTGATCTGTTTGTCTTTGGGAACGGTGACGGCACCGACACCATTGTGGACTTTGAAGTGGGCATTGACCGGATTGGCCTGGTCGATGGTGAACTCACCTTTGCCGAGCTGACCCTTACTCAAGACGGTAGCAATACCTTACTCGGGGTTGCCAGCAGCGGCGAAACCCTAGCGATTCTCAACGGGGTGCAAGCCAGCAGCCTGAGCGAGAGTAGCTTTGAAGTGGTGCCGGATGTGTCGAATCCGGAGGAGGCGCTGGCGCTGATTTAGATAGACGAAGACCCACCTTGCTCGCACCGAAGCAAGGTGGGTCAGTGTCAGTTAAAGCCCAAATGCTTCAACGAAACTCGTTCAACCAACGAATTTGATCGACCAAATCATCTACTGATAGAGAGTTCAGCAGTTTCAGCAATCGATTTAACAATGTGCCAAACCGTTCTTCTGTAGTAAAAACAATGCCAAAATGCGATCGCTCCTCAAGCCCATACGTTTCATGCAGTGCCACAAAATCACTGAAATTGATAGTAACGAGGGTTCGTCCTTGGTTAACCGCAAACGCTAGCTGTTCTGCATCAGAACGGCCAAGCAACTTGGATTCTCTGACGGCGACCGCATCAAAGCCATGTTTTCGTAACTGTTGCGCTAGACGAGGAGATAGATTTTCATCAAGATACAACGAAGGTGGTTTAGGCAACAGCACGAGAATCCGCAGGATAAGCGTTTTGGGCACGAAGCCGATCAATTTCTGGGCGATGGTCGTGATAGTACGCCAAGGCGCTGAAAACCTTTGCTGGCGTAAGCTCATCCCACTCAGCAATAATTTCTTCCACCGACATGCCAACCTTGTAGTAGTACCCCACTATGTGCCAGACCGCAATTCGAGTTCCGGCAATAATAGCGGCTCCACCACAGATTCCGGCTTGTTTAACAATGTAGGAGTAATTGGTACGCTCAACGTTTTGATCAGATTTTTGGTCAGTTGTCATTCGCCACCTCCTGCTACTGATTACTTTTGAATGCCGTATACCTGTATATGCACAAATATAGCGCATTTCCTTTCGTCACTCATCACACTCGCCGAAAAGGGCAAAGCCCTACATCGTTCATTATTCATCGTTTCCGTCAATTGCTCTACAAAGGCAACGCTCGAATCCGATTGATCCACTCTTCCGCTTCACTCGCCATCCAAATGAGAACCAAATCATCAACAACAGCTCGAACAGCCATTGACTGCGGAACAACAATTACCCCAGCACTTGGCGTTTTCATAATGCGGTCTGCAAAATGCCTTGGCATCGTTTTACGGTCATGGGTGACGAGTACCCGCCCTAGCTTAGCTGCAACGCTTAAGACTTCTGGGTCGCTGATTCCAATCAGCCTGCCTTCAGCAGCAGTCTGGAAATCTATGTTGGGTTCGACGCGTCGGCAAGCTTTAACGATAATTTGGTTCAAGTCTGCATCTGCCTGGAAACAAATCATTGTTGACCTACAGGCGCTCGTCTGGCCTGCATCAGCTTTTCGTAAAATGGCCGATCCTGTGCGTGAGTTGCCTTTCGAAGAGCGGCAAACTCTGCGTCTGCCTGTTGCAGATAAGTATCTACTTCAGCGCGATGTCCTAAATAGTAGGCGATCGCGCCATAAACCTGCTCTAGACTCAGCGACGGAAAACACTCAGTCGCAATCGTCTCTGGCGACAAGCCTTGTAGAAAGTTTACGACAATGGAGTCTAACGAGATTCGAGTTTGAGCAATCCAATAGCCTCCGTCACGCTGTTCTATATACGAATTATCCATTTCAGTTCTTTTTCTCAGTCATTGTTCATTGGGTAAATTGTCTGGATCGATGCCGAGTGACCGCACGTACTCAGCCAAACGTGTGTACTCCTGTTGCGCTGCTTCAGTCCGTTTTCGGGCTTCAGCCTGCTGCCGTACTGCTTCGATGTGCTGGTTTAAAGCTTTTATCTTCGATTGAATTTGTATTATCTCTTCTTCTGGCGTTAGATAAGGCTGACCCTGTTTGTTGTACCACAACAGCCTACTAGAGAAGAACTATGCCTTGTTCTTACGTAGCCGATCAAACTCTCGAATCATTTCTTCTCTGTCTACTCCATGTTCGTCCAATAGGGCATCTAATTTTTGGGTAGCAACTCTGAGCGCTTCAAAATCAGCTTTATCTGGCTTCTTACGAACCGGCACAAAATAGCCCACCGTTTGCCCGTGACGGGATATCGCAATCGGCTCAGCTGAATCTACGTATTTTCCTATGTTTTGCCTAAACTCTCGAATGCCAACCTTCTCCGTCATTTTCCCCGCGCCTCCTTGAATGCCGTGTACCGATGTGTACACAAATATAGCGCATTTCTTTTCGCTTATCATTCATCATTTCTTAGCTCCTTCAACTCATGGTTCAAGTATCCCTTTCTACTTCCACAACCTTTGACGGTGACCTCAATGCCCTCATTGAAGACCAGGGCACAGCCCTGACCGTCCGCTTTGACCTAGATGAACCGGCTCCCGAGGGCGGACTGACACTTTTTGTTGATTCAGATGTTGAGCAAATGCTGAATCGGCTAGATTTGCCTGGTTTTGCTTTCAACCCCACGACAGAGAATGTTGCGTTTGAGAGTGTTGTGACCAATCGTGACAGTTCTGGGTTCGTGCTGACCATTGATGAAGGTGAGACCTTTGGTACGGTAACGCTCAGCATCTTCAACAATCAAGAGCCAGAGCCAAGTTTGCCCGAAACCTTTGACGGGCTTGTAGAAGCAACATTCTCGCTACTGACAGAAAGCCAGGTCAATCGCGAGATTGAAGGACCGATTCCTGAGCTAAGTGACTACAGCGTTGACGCAGCAGCGGCGACAAGTGTTGTTCTGTTTGCAGATGAGGTTAGTCAGCTCCCAGGCGATTCGCCCCCGCCGCCAGCGGCTGGCCCCATACAGGTGAGCTTGTTCACTGGGCCAGATTATCTGATTGAGGATGAGGGGACGCTCAGCGCTCATACTTTTCTGGCAAATAACGGCGTGATTCCTGAGGAGGGTCTGGTCGTTTCAGTAGATGCGCCAAATCTGAGCGAGTTTGATTTGGACAGTGTTTCTGTTGAAGGCGGTGAGATTGTCGCTGTGCGCGAGGATGGGTTTGACCTGCGCATGACGGAATATACAACGTTAGTGAACTTATCAATCGCACCCAACACCGAAACAGAGGTGGGCGAAACCGCGAACTTTAGTCTGGCAGCAGGCGAGGGCTACGAGATTGTTGAAAGCTATAGTAGCGGTACGTTTAATCTGGTCGATACGCGCTCTGATATTCCTCGCGGGATAGTGACTGAGCCGAATGACATTGTTGGCGCAGCCACAAAAACGGGAATTACAGCGGAAACTCCTTCCTTTGCGGCGACTGACTCTATTTATTTTGATATTGGTAATCGGTACCTGAACGCCGATGGTTCCTATACTTATATTGACTACAACGAAGATGTTGATCTCTACCAGGTTGAGCTGAATGCAGGCGATACCATCGCTGTCGAAACGTTTGAGATCAGTTCGAGTAATAGACAGTTTGGCTTGTTGACAGGACTATCGTTGCTGGATGCGGAGGGCGATCGCCTCAGCGCCACCGGACTCTCTGCACCTGCCGCCCCCGACAAACTATTCGGCAGCTTTGGGGCCTACAACCCAGATGGCACAGTTAATGAGAACGAAACCGATGGCTATTTAGAAGTCACTGTGCCCGAAGACGGCACTTACTATGTCGGGGTTTCGAGCTACATCTCTGCCGGACTCAATTTCTTTGGTGAAAACTACGCCTTCGATATTGAAACGCCCGGAGCGGGTGAAGATAGCGGCATCGTACTGGGCAGCTACGGCATCGAAATTGAGTTACTCACGGAAGAGAATCCTCGTAAAACCGGAACACCCACGCCTCCGGTCAGTAACCCTAACGTCACAACGCCGCCTATGCTCTCGCTTAGTGCCAACCCGTCAACGGTTGATAGCAGCGGCAACTTTACCAGCGGCGTGGTTGAGTTTGTTGAACTAGGCGGTGTTTCTAGCGTTAATTTTACGATTCGGGCTGAGGGCGAGATTCCAGAAGAAGGCATCGAGTTTGTTCTAAACAGCGATGCCAATCTGTTTGACTATGTTTCTTTTCTCGGCCAGACTAATTTGCCTAGCACCATCGGCGGACAGTCTCTAGGCGCTTATTACAACGAAGAGGGGATTCCCACAGGCATTCGGCTACTGATTCAAGAGCCAACCATGACGGTTAGCTACGAGTCTGCCAATCGCAATCCGGGCCAAGCCAACTTCTTTGGCGCAGAGCCTTTACTCGACCAGTTTGAGCCACTCGAAACCGATGGAGAGGAGACGGTAACTTTCTCGCTTTTGGCTGGCGAAGGATACGAAGTCGCTACTGACGCGGGAACCACAGAAGTCACCTACTACGATTCTATCGAAGACGTTCCGGTTGCTGTCGGTGAGGGCAGCACGGTGCCAGAGGTGAGCATTTCGGCCAGTGAAACCACTTTAATCGAATCGGAAGGGACTGAAACGACGCTAACCTTTACGCTCTCAGAGCCGCCTCCGGCAGAGGGCATTACCGTCTTTATCGATAGCGAAGATGATCCAGTGATTGGCAGTCCGCTCAGCCAGTTTGATGTCTTAGAAGCTGAAATTAGCGGCGGCGATTTCCCCGTTCCCAACAGTGATTCTTCTGGCTTTTTCTTTAACATCACTGAGCAAACGGCCACGATTACGCTTTCGGTGTTTGACGAGCTGAGCGTGATCGACGATCCGCTGACAGTTCAAGAGGGAATCTTGGCGCTGAATTTTGCGCTGCAACCTTTGGATGGATACAGCATCAGCAGCGTAGCTAGTGACGTTACTCTCAATATTTTGGATAATCCGGCGTCTCAAATTCAGGTGAGCTTAGCTGCTTCGACTGAAGGCGATCCGGCCAGTACAACTTTAGTGGAATCGGAAGGCACCGTCAGTATTCAGACCTTTAGCCTGAGTGCGCCGCCGCCAGCAGAAGGGCTCACCGTTCGGGTGAGTGCGTCTTCTTTAGATAATTTTGATTTGGCGGCGATCGCACTCACCGGCAGCACAGTCTCCAACATCGGCGAGAATGGCTTCGATCTAACCATTACTGAGCGAACCGCTACCGTCGCTCTACCCATCATTGATGATGGTGCTGCCGAAGACGGTGAAATTGCAACCTTCACGCTCGAATCTGGCGAAGGCTATGAAATCAACCAGGCAGCGACTGAGGCGACCTTTAGCGTTGTGGACACACCTGACCAAGTGGCTGGCGTAGCCGCAGAAATTGAGCGAAACAACACGCTCTCTGAGGCGAATGCGCTGGCGCTGAGTGCGCAAAACCCTAGCGTGTCTATCAGCGGTGCGCTGTTTAGCTATGCGCCTACCTTTCCGGGCTTAGCGTTTGGCTATTCTGAGGATGTTGACTTTTATTCGGTGACGCTGGCGGCGGGGCAAACGCTGAGTGTAGATATTGACGGGGATACGGCGATCGCTCAAAATCTCTCCACCATCGCCCTATCGCTTGAAGACATTCTCCAAAAGACCGACAGCGAGCTGCGTTTGTTCGACGCGGCAGGCAATGAGCTTGCTGCCAACAATGACGGCGCTGCACCCGGAGAAGACTTCTCTCGCGATCCGTATCTAGAATTTACTGCAGACACTGCTGGCACCTATTACATCGGGGTCAGTCAGCTCGGCAACCGCAACTACGACCCAAACGTCGAGGCCAGCGGCAGCGGCTGGATTTTTCCAGAGGTTGGTGTCTTCTTTGGCGACTATGAACTGACTGCCACCCTGATTGACGACAGTGATGTTCAACCGCCTTCAGGTACCCTCACTAGCACCCCTGGCGATGACATCCTTACAGGTAATGACAACGATGAGACTGTTGCAGGTGATCTTGGTGACGACGTTATCACTGGCGGTGCAGGCGACGATATCCTCCGAGGCGACCTCAACGACCGCTCTCCTCAGGATGACGTGGCAGGCGGTAATGACATCATCTTTGGCGGTGAAGGCAACGACAGCATCGGCGGCAAGGCCGGTAATGACATCCTCATCGGCGACGCGGGTGATGACATGATTTGGGGTGACGCTGGCGACGACATTCTCATGGGTGTCACGGGCAACGACATTCTTGTCGGTGACAACTTCTCCAATGGCAGCGGCAGCGATCTGTTTGTGTTTGGTAATGATGACGGCACTGATACCATTCTCGACTTTGAAGTGGGCATTGACCGTATCGGCCTAGTGGACGGTGAGCTGATGTTTGAAGATTTGACGCTGACTCAGGACGGAGCGAATACCTTGCTGGGTGTCGCTGAAAGTGGCGAAGTCCTGGCCGTCTTGAACAATGTTCAATCATCGACGCTGGATTCGACTAGCTTCGAGATTGTGCCTGATGTCTCAAATCCAGAGGAGGCGCTGGCACTGATCTAGAGAAACGTAGAGCCGCCCTGCCTTAGATGATTGCAGGGTGGTTCTGTCGCTATTTAACTGTTTCCAATTTTCTTGCTTCTCCCACTAAAAAACAATGACACAAGTTAGTCTCTCTGCCTCTACAAACTTTACCGACGATTCGAATCGTTTGATAGAAGATGAAGGAACAATTGCGGCGCTTAGTTTGAATTTGGACGAAGCGCCGCCAGCTTCTGGGACAACGGTTAGTGTGGTTAGTCCTAATCTGTCGGAATTTGATGGTTCTCAGATTCAGGTAGAGGGAGGTGAGTTGACGCTGAACGAAGCGGTTGAAACGCAGTTAGAGGAAGTGTTAGCAAGTAGGCTAACGACGGTGCCGGGAGGGGCGATCACCACCACTTCTCCTTTTGGCAGCTGGTCTGGTGCTGCGGGGTTGGCCAATCTTGAAACAGAAACGCCGGTTCAGGTAGGCGATCGCTTTGAAATTGGCAGCATTACAAAAACCTTTACCGCCACCGCTTTGCTCAAACTGGTAGACGCTGGCAGTCTCTCGCTTGACGATACCTTGACCGATTGGCTCCCAGAAACGGTGCCTGCAAACGTCGCAAACGCCAGCGAAATCACTCTGCGGCAGTTGCTCAACCACACTAGCGGCGTACCCGAATATGATTTCATCTTATTAGACCAGGGAATGAGCAATCCCCTGGTCTTTTTGCGAGACTGGCAGCCTAGTGAGATTGTTGAACTGATTGGTGATTCAGCTCCATTTTTCGCACCGGGAGACGGCTGGCAATATTCAAATACGAACTATATTTTGGCTGGGATGGTCATTGAAGCGGCGACTGGTAATGACCTAGCCACAGAAATTCAAGACCAGATTATTGCCCCATTAGGATTAGACAATACATTTTTCTCTACAACAAAAGATACCATTCCAGGCGGCTACATTAGCGGCTATCTCGACTTTGACGCAGATGGCAGCTTAGATGACGTTTCTATTGCCAATTTGTCTTGGTCTTGGGCAGCAGGGGCAATGGTTTCAACCCCTGAAGATTTGACTCAGTATGCTCAGGCACTATACGCGGGTGATCTGCTTTCTGACGCTGCCCGAGCTGAAATGTTGACGCTGCTAGATACCGGGCGCGGCTATGAGTATGGGCTGGGCCTCATGAGCTTTGACACGCCCGAGTTGGGGAGAGTGTTGGGACATCGGGGCGGCAGCTTAGGCTTCAATGCCAACATGTGGTACGTCCCAGAAACAGACTTTACCTATGTTGAACTGTTGAATGGGCGGACAGAGGAGCGTTTAGCTAGCGACACCATTCCTGCTTTTACAGACGGTCCAATCGCCCAGATTGGTCGCCTTCCCGACCAGTTTGACGTGGCGTTGACCGAGCAATCGGCTCAGCTTCTGTTGCCGGTTGCCGATGACGGCATTTCAGAAGGCGAAGAAACCGTCACCTTTTCTGTTCAACCCGGTGCAGACTACAGCGTCAACCCTGACGCTCAGACCCGTTCTTTAACCATTCTCGACTCAAAGGAAAATACGTCTATGTTGCCAGATCGCGTTGTTCTTTCGCTGGAAGAAGCTCTAGATAACAATTTACCGCCAGAAGTGCCCGGTGCGGCGGTGGCTATTCTCACGCCAGAAGGCGAGTGGTTTGGTGCCAGCGGCGTTTCAGATGTGGAGAACAACGTCGCCCTGCAGCCAGATGATCGCTTTGAAGCGGGCAGCATTACGAAAACTTTTGTGGCAACAACCCTTTTGCAGCTGGTTGAGGAAGGCCAGCTGACCTTAGAAGATACGCTGACTCAGTGGTTACCTGCTGAAATCACTGATTTGGTGCCTAACGCGAGTGAAATTACGATTGAGCAGATTCTCAACCACACTAGCGGCATCGCTGACTATCTGGATATTCTCGCGGATCAAGCGCTGAGTAATCCCACGCTATTTTTACAAGAGTGGACATCTGAGCAGCTAGTCGGCTTTATCGATGGCATGGAGCCTTTCTTTAGCACGCCAGGAATAGATTGGCAATATTCTAATACGAATTATATTCTGGCCGGGGAGGTGATTGAGGCAGTCACAGGCAATAGTTATGGTCAGGAGATACGCGATCGCATTATCGACCCCCTCGGCTTAGAAAATACTTTCGTCTTTGGCGAAGAAGAGATTCCGGGCGGCTACATCAACAGCTATTGGGACTTCAACAACGATGGCACACTCGATAACCTCAATGTTGTCAATCTCTCTTGGACAGGGTCAGCCGGGTCGATTATCTCCAATACTGAAGACCTTGCCGATTTCTTTGACGGTCTGCTGGTAGAGGGCGCACTGCTAGAGGCAGAAACCCTTGAAGAAATGCTCGATACCATTCCCGTCGAGTCTCCTAATTACGATACATACGGTCTGGGCATTGGCACGCTAGAATCCCGCAATCGCTTTTGGTACGTCCATCGTGGTCAGACCCTCAGCTTTCGTTCCAACCTGTGGTACTCCCCGCTAGAAGATATTTCATATGTTGAGCTGCTCAACGGACGCTCTGACACTAATCTGGTGAGCGACCTGCTGCCGACCTATCGCCGAGAAATTGACCCAGCACCCCCGACAGACGTTGACCCAACACTGCCAAACGATGAGGGTGAGTTTCAAATCACCTCGGGGGCAACGAGTTTGTTCCTCGATTTCTCTTTGCTTGAAACGGCAGGACTGACGATTCAAGATTCGATGCCCACGGCTGACCCGTTTTCGAGTCAGTTTCAGCTGGGTTTTGCTATTGAAGATGGCTTTACCTTTGAGTCTGTGCCCTTTACGCCGGATGGTGGTGTGATTAGCCACACAGGAGATATTTCTTTCTTAGTGGGTGAAGACGTAGATTTGACGGTTGGTGATTTTGAAATCGGCTTTGATGCTGAGCGAGTCAGCGAGGTAAATAGTGGCTTTTTTGTTGCTGATACGCTGGACGATAGCCTCAATCTCGATATTCTATTTGACATTAACAATCCGGGCCGTTTGTTGGTGCAGGGTGATGAGTTGGTCATTGCCGATGCTAATTTGCTGCTAGCGCCTGAGTTGGCTACCGCTCTGAGTTTGGATGGCCTGGAGGGGACGGATGTAGGCGATACTCGCATTGATGCGGACATTGTGCCGCTGCTGGGTCCGCCACCGCCGGAAGGGATTTTGGGGACTGAGGCTAATGACGCTTTGGTAGGGACTGACGGGCCTGACAGGATTGAGGCGCTGGGTGGTAACGATGTTGTTGCAGGAGAGCTGGGTGATGATGTTATCCTCGGTGGCGACGGGGATGATGTGCTACGGGGCGATCGCAATTCTCGTGCAACTCAAGATGGCGAACCCGGCGGCAACGACATCATCTTTGGTGGCGAAGGCAATGACCGCATCGGCGGCAAATCCGGCAACGATATCCTCAGCGGCGACGCAGGCGATGACTTCATCTGGGGCGACGACGGCGACGACATCATCATGGGCGTCACGGGCAATGACGTTCTCGTAGGCGACAACTTCTCTGGCGGCAGCGGCAGCGACCTATTTGTGTTTGGCAATGACGATGGGACGGATACCATTCTTGATTTTGAGGTGGGGCGCGATCGCATTGGCCTCGTCGAAGGCGAGCTATTGTTTGCCGACATCACGCTGACGCAGGACGGCAGCAACACCTTGCTTGGTGTCGCCAGCACAGGCGAAACTCTTGTAATCTTAAACAATGTTCAAGCCTCAGCGCTGAGCGAAAGCAGCTTTGAGATTGTTGCCGATGTCTCCAATATAGAGGAGGCGCTAGCGCTTGTTTAGACAGCTATCAACTGATAAGCAGTAAAAGTAAAGTAAGAATCCGGAATCCATCTACCGCGAAGAGAATAGCGACAGATGGATTCTTTCTTCATAAATAGGCCATATCAGGAGACCGTACCAGGCGCTAAGCCTCTTCCCACAGGTTACGAATTTTCCCCGGCATAAAACCCGCTATCTCTTTTACCTTCTCTGATGACAGCTCATCTTTTGTTGCACTAAACACCGCCGAAACTACTGTCTCAGGGGCCGTTCGCTCTGCGCTCGGGTCAGTTGTCTGTGGTAATCCACCTTCTCTTTCTATGCGAAAAAGAAACGTATCAGCGTCAAACTTCAGCGGCGGACGAACTTGGCTTAGAAAGCGCACAATAGGGTTAGAGTCTTTCCAAAGATCTGCAACATCCTCCTTTGCTGCGAGACTCTCAGCCGTGCTGGCTTGCGTGTCTAGCTCGCCTTCTACCTCTTTTACGGCCTCTGTCGTCATCAGATCTCGCATTGTGCGAAAAACAATTTCCGTGATATCGCGGGCCTCAAGCAAACTAGATATATTGCCCTTTTGCATAACCTTTTGCAAAAAATCCTTATCTTTGTCTGCGACTTGTTTAGTCGAACCAGAATCTGTCGCATTAGCTGAACGTTCACTCGTTTTCATATTTTGGTGCAGTCGAAATTACATACAAGTCTGAGAATAAAGAAAATAGTCTGCATGTTGCTCACCTGTTGGAGAGAAAGCGTATCTTATTTGCCTTAGTCTTTCGAGGTATATGACTATAGTTCTCATTAACGCCGAAAATACTGCGTCAACTATTGGGAATGGGTTGCATTGATTCTTGACTGCTTCCCTTCTCCATTCGGAAAAGCGCGCTTTACTTTTCAATCTTTTCATCGGTAGAGACCTCCTTTCTTCTGGCAAAGAGAGAACGCAGCATTGCTTGATCTGCTGGGCTCACTTCGCCTACCATCCAGAGGCCAAAGACAACTGCAATGCCTAGCGCTGGCAGCTTGAGAAATATCCAAAAATCAGAGGTTGCCCAGGTGCTGGAAATGATGACAGCGACTCCACTCACCAAACTACACCGAATGAGTGTGAGGGCAGGCGGCAGCACATTCCATCTAATATAAACCGCTATGATGCCTGCGATCGCACCCAGCACAGCAACGCTCAGCGTCGTCACCGCAGCTCCCATTGCCCCCAGCTTGGGAATCAACAGCCAGTGCCCAGCTATTGACAATAGCGGCAATGGCACAGAAAGCATCGCCGTCCACCTGGGCCGATCCGAAGCGACCAGAATGGCGCTGGTGACTGCAATCATAACGGTGCTAATAGTCGCGAGCAGCAACAGACAGAATAGCGGTGCCGCCGCTGCAAAGGGCTGACCAAACAAAACGGGAACGAGGTCATTCGCGCCGCCGATTAACAGCGCTGCAAATGGCAAGTGTAACAGGACTAAACGCATGGCTGAGCGGCTTAGTGACTTGAGTTGGTCAAGCTGACCTTCGCTGAGAAGGCGACTGATATTAGAGATGAGAATAGGTGCTAGCGCTGGACTCATGACACCACCAAAGAGCGCGAGATTTTGCGCGATCGCATAGATCCCCGCCTCTTCAGTCGTTCCACCCAGCGCTTTTAGCGCAATCAAGTCTAGCTTTGCATAGAGTCGAATAGAAAGCGCTGCAAAAAAAAGAGGCACCGCATAGCCCGCTAGCGCTGTTATCGGAAAGTGAGACTCTCGCCATAGAGAGGGCTGAGTGTAAAAACGGCATATGAGAATATCAGCCAGCATCGCTGCTAAGCTGCCCAGAATCGCGCCCGGAATAGAGAATCCAGCGCTGACCAATCCAACAATAAAGAACAGTCTCAATGTCCACCGGACGGCTGTTGCGATCGCCCTTGCACCAAACTTTCCCTCTCCTGCCAAAATGTTTTGGTGAGCCTGAGCGACATTGACCAACGGAATCTCAAGGGCAAATAGGCGTAGCAGCGAACTCAGCGCAGGCTCATTAAGAAGCCTTGCTATCTCTGGAGCGGCGAGCACGACAATCAAAGCAGCCAGTAGACCACAGCCCAGCTGAGCGCGTAAAACGGTCGTTGCCACTTCGTCTCGACGCGGTGCCTCACTGATAAACTTGATAGTTGTTCGAGAAAAAACAGAATTTAAGCCCCACTCAATCCAAGTGACGACGGTCGCACTGAGTGCAAATAGGCCGTAGCCATCTGTCCCTAGCTGCCGGGTGAGAAACGTCAGCGTGAGAAAGCCTGTAGGTAAAATCAGCGCTTCAGCGAGCGTAATCCAAACAGTGCTCCTGAGCAAGCGGGATTGAAGGGGCATTAACACCTCTTGATGACAGATTGTTGAATACGCTTAAACCATGTTTGTTTGTCGGGCTGCTCAGTCTGAAAATGACCCGTTTTACGATTCACCTTTAGCCATAGCCCAGCACCTAAACCAGAAATAAAAGCCATCAGCCTTTCACGTTTGCGCATGTTAGGACCCAAGCTATCAGCCACGCGAGATTTCCCAAACGCCCAGCGCCATCCCAACAGCCCCAGAATAAAAACCGTGCTAACCGGGTGAAGCTTCAAATGTTTTCCAAACATCGCTCCGGTGCCATACCAGTAACGGGCAATCAGGCGCTCACCTTCTGCCCAGGTGCGAAACCCATGATGAACAACTCGAACTGTCGGCGTTTCACAAACCTCGTAGCCTCTGTGCAGCGCGCGAATGACCAAGTCACCTTCTGACGAAGATTTGAGCTTACCACCGACACCGAGCATTTCGTCAAATCCGTAAAATTCTCTCCAGACATCCTTACGCAGTGACATACAGGCCCCAAGCCCATCGACATCATTTTTACTCAGCGGACCAGAAACGGTTCGTGGCTGCTGGCGGCAGTAGCTAGGAATAAAGCCTGCCGAACCATCGTGCTCTGCGGGTAACACATTGCCAAAGAGGATAGCCAGGTTGGAATGCGTGAGAAAGGCATTTTGAATAGAAATCAGCCAGTCTTCGGCAACGGTGCAGTCGTCATCTGTAATGGCAATAATATTGCTGTGAGTCTGTGCGATCGCAATATTTCTGGCACGCGCCATCCCGACCGTGCTCGAATGCTGGTATCTTACCCGAGGATCGCATGTGTATTTCTGCATTGCCTGCATGCACACTTCATTTGCACTTTGGTCAATCACCAAAATCTCAAAGACAAGCGCCGCATTCGCTCCATTTTTGCCACTGGCCACATCAGCAGTCTCTAGAATGCTATCTACCGTATCTACAACGCTGGCACCCCGGTCCCGAGTTGCAATGACAACAGAGATAGGAGGATTTTTAGGTGGCATACGAGTAAATCACGCGCGCGCGGAAGGTATTAGAGAAAAAGTACAAACATTGAGAGACTAAAGCCGACTTGCCTTGGCATCTTGCCGAAGGTGCTCAAGGCGCTCCTCTAGCTGGGCAACTCGCGACTCTAAGACAGCATCTGAGCTAAGGTAAAAGGTCTTTTGAGTGAGTGCATCTAGCTGATGACCTATCCAATCAAGCGTTTTCTCGTATGGATAAGAAAAACGATTTAAGGTAATGCCTTCAAAGAGATTGGCGGTTGATGCCTGCCGCTGCAAATAGGGTCGCAGCGGATATAGGCAGTCTTGAGTAGACAGCGATTTTGCGCCTCTTATCAGCCGGTAGCGGTAGGGTAAATCAATCGAAGCGCACCAGTCTTTCCATTTAAAGGGCAATATCTTGGGGCTGGTGCGAACGGGTAGCCAGGGTACTCTTAAGGTATCGGCAACGATGGCACCGTGCATAGCTTCGCTGATTAATCCCCTGCTTCGAGAGATATCTGTGATGATGTTTTCGACTGGCTCAGCTGGATCGATAAATTTGAGGCCAACGCGCTGACAAACAGCTTTGAAAAGTTGAGGGTTGCCGTGGCGGAAGTGGGGCATATAGGAAAAATGAGGCGATCGCTCTGCAACAGTAACCGGCTGAAAAAAACGCTTTAGCAGCACGGCGCCATCTGTAATGGCTGCTGAGCGAGGCAGCTTCAGCCGTTGGGCTGACAGCGGACCGCGTACACAGTATATTTTCCAATTAGGACTGCACCTTTGCCGTAAGCTTAAGCCATATCCTGCTCCTGTACTGAAAAAAACAACAGTCTTAGCCTTTTTCACTCGCTCTGGTGCCGTGTCATTTAACACCGTACCGATACCGACAAAAATAGTCTCAGATTTCGCGGCGCCGCCGCTATCAAGAAAGGGCAGCAGCCGAGGCCATAGCCAAGGATTGAGTTCGTCGCCAAAGTTACTTGAGGGCGCTTTGGTTTTGTAGTAAAACAGATTCATGTAGATGCATGCTCCTGTTCGTCGATTGGCGTCGTTTGGGCGGCATAGCTTGAGAACCTTTCAGAGGCGAAGAGAAAGCCTTGGTCTATAAGTGAATCTATATCGTTGAGGCGACGTGAAGAGGGCTGAAAAAGCGAAAGGGTCGCTGTGGATTCTGGCGCTGTGGATTCTGGCGGTAGTGCAGCCTGCTTTTCTAACACAGACAAATAGGCTTTGTATTCTTTGCTACCTTGCCAGTGATTTTCTGCTTGCACAGCATGCAGCGTTGAGGTGTAGAAATTATCGGTAAATTTGTAGTGTAAAAACAATCCTGAAAAATCGGCAACGCGAGAACGGTTGAGCAAGTGCGAAGACTTTAGCTTTGTGTGCTTGCCTGCAAAAAATAACGCTTCTTTGGTGAGAAAACAGTTCTGATGAAAGACTGTTTTGCGAATGCCGCCGTATAGAAAGTTTGCACCGGCTGGTAGCGCGGGCTGAAACAAGCGAGCTGGTCTTTGCTTTTTGAGAGCGTTGAGGTCGTAGTAGCAAAAGATCTGTCTAAGCTGAGTTAGCGATAGAGTATTCTCTTTGTGAGAAAGGAGAATACCTGCTTTTGAGAAGACATCAAGCATCTGTATAAAGACCGTGCTGTGGCGATGCTGGTTTAGATAGCTCAGAACGTTTGGCAGCGTCTGATGCAGTGGGAAGAAGAGAAATTCATCTATATCAGCCACTAGACACCATTTGCCGTGTCCAAAAGATTGAATCAGGAAATTCTTGAATGTAATGTAGTAGTCTTGAAAAGGCGCTTCGGAAGAAATAATAGTGGCTTGTTGGCAGCAGCGGATAATTTCTATCGTTCTATCTGTAGAGCCGTTGTCTAAAAAGTACAGATGCTTAAATCCTAAGTTTAGGTAGTGCTCTATGAACGCTTGAGCCAAACTTTCGCCGTCCTTGACAACGCATAGAACAACGGCCTCTGTTTGAGCTGTCGTTACGCTTAGTGGTCCATAAACATGCCGAACTGAAGATGATAAGGCACAGAGGCGAGACTGCTCGGCCAAGCGTTGGCGCTGCGATCGCAGTTTAGCCCGTACTTTGCCCGAAAGTTTCTGTAGTGCCTTCGAAGGCACTGCCGATGTAACTTCTGTGAGATTATTAAGCACTGCACGACGTAACTTCTAACGCTTTTACTAATGCAAATCCTGATGTTTGAATGGCACTGCCAGATTGCATAGCCATTGTATTTAATCATACATGTCTTTTGCGTATTAGAAATCATTTTCAATAATATATGGCTTCGACCTCACCCTCACCATTTTTCTAAAAACTGACTATTATAGCTTTGTCTACATCTGAGGATTACAGGCAATGACAAAAATTCCAGTAGACCTTGGCCCAGTACAAGAAACGCTGCTGATTCCGCTGTTAGGCCGAGCCGTAGAAACGCAAAAAGACAGCGGACTCGTCAAAGACGAGAAAGCTGTTGAAATTGTAAATGCTTTAGACTACGACTTTTCTAAATGGGAAAAATCGAAGGCTTTGGCAGGCGCAACGCTGAGAACGAGGCTGTTTGACCAAGATGTACAGGCTTTTTTGACTGAGTATCCAACCGGGACGGTGATTGAAATCGGCTGTGGGCTCAATACCCGCTTCGAGCGTTTAGACAATGGCAAAGCGCTCTGGTTCGACCTCGATTTGCCGGATTCTCTCGCACTGCGACGACAGTTTTTTGAAGACCAGCCCCGCCGCACGATGATTGAAGCCAGCGTGCTCGACACAGACTGGATGGAGCCTGTGGCAGCGACAGGTGGCCCTTGGTGCTTTGTTTCAGAAGCAGTGATTATTTATTTGGAGCCGGAACAGGCAAGACGGGCGATTACTCAAATTGCCAATCGCTTTCCGGGTGCCTGGATTTTGACTGACACCACCGCCCAGAAAATGGTGGATAGTCAATCTTCTCACGATGCTATGCGCTACATGCCAAAAGAGAGTTGGTTTCGCTGGGGCTGTGACGATCCATACGAGATAGAAGCCTGGGGAAATTTGCGATTGGAGCGATCGCGCACCTTTCTAGATGCCACACCCGATCTGATAAAAAGCGCTCCCTTCCCGATGGGTCTCATTGTCCGCTGGGCGCCTTGGCTGATTCGAGGCCAGGTAGAAGGTTACCGACTCAATCGGTTTGTTGTAGAGACTTAAATGCCACAACCTTCTTAGGTAGAAAAATTCAATGCTTCTAAACAGGGGTCAAAACATGAATATTCAGTCACTCAGTCAAATTCTGCCAACATTAGTGCCATTAGATCTGGCAGAAGCCCCTACCCCTGAGCAATTTCGTGCCTCCTTTCATGATCTGGGACAAATGGATCGCGGCTCAGCAGCGGTTGGCATTTGGCAAGGGCAAACGCCCTGGGAATTCCATAAAGAAGGGGACGAATTTCTCCTAGTTTTACAAGGAGAAGTGGTGATCACGATTTTGATAGAGGGCGTTGAAAAATCATATCCATTGGTCAAAGACAGCGTTTTTATCGTACCTGCCAGGGTCTGGCACCGAAGCAAAGCTGACCAACCCGTCACACTGCTATCTGTCTTAGCCTCTCCTCATGGACCGGTTTCTTATGCTGAAGATCCGCGTACAGGAGAGCAACTTGTCTCAGAGGCAGAGATTTTAGGGATGTCCTAATTAACTATAGCAAAGCCTCATTGAGCAATGTTTGAGCTTCAGGACTAAGCTGCGACGACCATTCCAAAGACTATCCACTATTGAGAAGGAGTTGCATTAGCGACCTAAGCATAATAGTATTACTGGGAGCGTTTAGCTTCAATTTAGAGCGTGCATTTAATTAGATGGCTCTTGCCCTCGCAAACTCGGGCAGTCGTCATCTTCATCATCGTTATTAATATTATGTTTGGAGATTTGTGACCGATGTCCTTCACGCTGAAAAAGAGTCTTTTTATTGGTTTAGCGTTAAGCGTATTGATTCCGACCCGTGCTGACGCCATTACATTTAATTTTGACTGGACTGGGCAGATTGCTGGATTCCAAGTGTCGGGTTCGTTTGACTACGACGAGACCCAGAGCTATACAGACGGGATTGTTAGAACAGGAGACTTGGATGCTCTGACTGTTTCTTTCTTTGCACCAGATGGTGCGCTGCTAAGAACATATGCAGACAATCATCTCGATCCCGGTGTTAATTTTAACTTTGATACCAGCAGTCAAGAGATTCTGCAGTCTGGCAGCTACAACGAACCTGATGGCCTTAACGTAGGTGCCATCAACTTTGATCGTGAAAGTGGAAACGATCCGAGTCTTGCTGAAGGGCTGAGCTTTTGGTCGAAGCCGCCCCGCAGCAGCACGCCGCACCTACATGTAGATGACTGGGCCGATGAGTTTAGCTTTCCCATCGGATTTTCTAGCCACGAGGACGTTGGTTTCCCGACTAGAACAACTCAGGAATTGGTTGATGATGGCCGGGTAGGAGAGGCTTACTTGCCCCCCAATGGCGAGCCGGTGACACCGTTGGGTGAGGCTGGTCAGTTTGCCCGAGTGACTGAGGCCACTGATGTCCCTGAGCCAGTTTCTATATTGGGTTTGATAGGTGTGGGTGTGTTAATGGCGTCTGGATCTGGTCTTCGGCGTCGTTGTCAGTAACACCTTAAGTTGTCAGTAACACTAAACTGTCTACTCCAGTTGCTCTCTTTGCCATGAGGCAGCTAGACGCTTCACCCTAGAAAGTTGTGAACTCGGTCTGGCACCGACTATTCAACAAATCAATCACATACTCTACCCGATCTGGTCTCGCTTGAATAGTGTAAGCTTCCATTTCTAGAGTGCGGCGCGTGCCTGTGTAGCGTGTGTACAATCGATAGGCTCCCGCATAGGGCACTAGGCCCAGATTGAGGGGGGCCAAGTTACCTTCAGAACCACTGCACAGCTGAGCCGCATGAACTGCCTCATGGACAATTGTCGGTACAGCAATTTTTAAGTCAAAAACAACAGGGTTGATCCAAATCGTCCGAGAAGATACCTGCAACACTCCATAGCTACCTTGGATGGGAGGGAGATCTAGCATGACGGTAAAATCATGACTCTCTAAAGTTTGTTGTAACTGCTCAAAGTCAGCCGAATTTGCCTGAGCAAACACGGGTGAGGGCAGCAAAAGAGCGAAGCCAATCAGTATCTGAACCGTAGAGCAAGCTGGGAAGTCTAACGCGCATTTCTTAAACAGACGAGCAGTCATAGTCATACGCAGGCATCTCGTAGATAACGATTCCCAAATAAAAACATGCTAGTATCGTAGCCCTGTCAACACTACACTTTGCTAACCCTAATCCAAATCAAATCCAATTATGCTGAAAATCTCTGCATGTGCTGGATTCTAGATTAATCGCCCAAGAAGTGAGCGATCAAAAAGCATCAAGTTCATAAAACTTGATGCTTTTTGCTATTAATAACCATTATCATTTATTGCATGCTAGAGGCAATGCAATGCTTAAAAGAGAGCGATATGTTAGATAATGCGATTGCGATAAAACCTCGAAAACAGTCGGGAGTGCAGATTTCAAGACGCCTGAGATCGAGACTTTGGAAGGTATTTAGTCGCTGGTTTGGCCTTTTAACCTTTTTAATTATGGCAGTTTCGTTTGTTCTAATTCTCTCTATAAAACCTGCGGCAGCAACAGCACTACTGGTGGAAAATGTTCGATCTTTCTAGCATTATCGATCTGCGTCTGTTATTAGTGCTTTCTCCAGTGACAACTGCCTTTGCTTGGGCAATGCTCATCCATAGCGAGCTTGGCCTAAGAGATGATCATCCCTGGCAGTTCTAGTATACCGTCATTGCTTAATTTTTGAATGTGACGCTTTTGGGAAAGGGAGAGAATAAAAAGAGAAAGTTTCTATGTACATTTCTTCCTTGCTCCCCTTCTCCCCCCTCACTATTTACAGCTCAGCCCATTCCTCTGGCAGCATATTCGCCACGAGTTCAAAGCTACCATTTCCATCGGGTGTGAGCACATAAGCAATGCCTTGAGGGTCAGGATAAATCCCAGTCGCTGATTCAAAGATATCGTCGTGACCCACGATGACAGTATTCTGACCTTCGGCGGGCACCTCGGTGAGCAATGGCATCACGTTTGACTTCATCTCTTCGACCTGCTCATCGGTGTAGTCTTCAAACGGCAGAAAGTTGAGCTGAGAATTCTTCTCGTGGGTGCCAAAGGCGATATCTGCTGTTTTCCAGGCGCGGCAGTAGTCGCTGGCAATGACATCGCCGACCGGGATGGCCTTTTCTTCAAAGGCTGCGCCGATTGCCTCGGCTTGTTCAATGCCCACGTCGTTGAGTTTGCGCTGTGTCTCGCAGTCATCCAGGCTCATGTTAGGGTCGGCTTGGTCAGCGTAGTCTCTTTCAGTCTGCGCATGGCGAAAATAGATGACATGACCGCCATCTTGAAGTGCGCTGAGTAGTTGTGCACCTTCAACTTGATCTACAAAGTCGGCGTTGGCCTGCTCACCTGCGCTGTAGCCTTCGCCACCTTCACCGCCTTCGCCACCTTCACCGCCTTCGCCACCTTCACCGCCTTCGCCGCCTTCGCTACCTTCAACCTCGGCTGCTGTGTCAGGTTCTGCTTCTACCGTAGTCGTTTCTGACCCACCGCAGGCAGCCAAGCCTGCAACCAGTCCAACGGTCAGAAAAAGTTCTACAGCTTTCAATCGTTTAGTCATCATGCTAAGTCATCTTATGTACTAAAAAAAATAAGCTAAGCTTATCGACACTGTCTATCAAATTAATATCCAGTTAAGATATGTTAATACAGCTGGGCCCTTAGCAAAATTACAGTGCGGTAATACTAAAGCTAAAACACAGAAAAATCATGCGTTTCACCGCCTTCACTGCGCTCCTTAAAATTAAAGAGCCAATGTATTTTGTTTGGCCATAGTGACGCTTTCTAGATGAGAATGGTTTTGAAGTAGATATTTTAGAGAGGGCGCTTTATGGTAAACACATCCATAGCTATTGTCGGTGGCGGCGCTAGCGGTTTGAGCGCCGCTATGTATTTTGCAAAAGCAGGGATTGATGCCATTACCTTTGACCACGACAAGTCTGTGCTGCACAAGGCTTACCTGAAAAATTATCCCGGCAAGGTGGAGCCAACGCTGGGTATCGCACTTCGAGATGAGCTGCGATCACACTGCGAAAAATATGGAGCAAACCTACTGTCCGAAGCCGTTGAGCAGCTAACGATAACCGACGATAAATTTACGATCATTACCAGCGAAGAGAGTTACACCGCCGACTACGTTGTTTTGGCAACAGGGCAAACGCCTATCAAGTTTTTAGATCTGCCTGTAGAAATCGTTGATGGTGTTCAACCCTTTGTAAAACAAAACCTATCGGTTTCTGCGGAAGGTGAAACGAGTGTCCCTAACTTATTTGCTGCAGGTGTGATTGCAGGCCATCCGTCTCAGGCAATTGTGGCAGCAGGTGATGGTGCTCGGGTCGCCATCCACGTTATCTCGCGAATTAAGGGCGAATACTGGGTTGATCACGATGTTCTGCCAAAAGAGAAATAGCACATAGGTAACTTGTCAGTAGTGCTTGATTTGTGGTCACAAGCTGGTGGTGCAGAGCCGAAGGCGATCACTCCCCATGCCATACACTACCTGCATAAAATGTCCCGCATAAAGTGTATATATGGCCTGTATTGAGCGGAGTCTGAAGGATGAACTTACTTTCAGCCAAATCCGTTTCTTTTTTTACCGCTTTTAGCCGAACTCCGCTTACCGGCTTTTTGTTTGCTGGCTTTTTGTTTCTTCTTTCCGCTTAGTCGTCTCTCTGCTCGCGAAGATTGTTCACTAGCGCTCCCGGTCGAGCTGCCTGATCGCTTTGTCTGGCGAGACTTTTCTCGAAACCATAAATTACAGGCCCACTTTTCGCCTGCTTCAACCGGCATTCCACCGTGCAGACTATCGGGATGGCGCAGATTTGTTCCTGCAAAGCAATTGTGAAAAATGACCATGCGACCTCGCTTGGCCGCGACTTCCAAATCTAGCTTAGGGAAGCAAGTCCCACCGCCTGCGTCTACATCATTTAGATACAGCAGGCAGGTCACCAGTCGCTGTCCGCCTCGGGCCATACAGCGCTGCCCGCGCTCGGTATCGGCTTCCCAAGCATCGTAATGGGCTCTGTACTTTTGGGTCTCAAAGTAGTGAATCAGCTGAAAAGACTCTGCGTTAACCAGCGGGATGTTAACCAGCTCACTAATCCGATTCGACAAGGCATGAATGGCCGATGTCTGATGATGAGGGATCCAGCAATTTCGGCCAGTGCGCCCTTGACTAACGACGCCTGATGTATCTACAGAGACAAGGGCTCGCTGCAATTGGCGATCACCGACCTCCACCAAGTCGTGAATCTCAACATCGCTCAGAAAGTCCTCAAAGATATAAATAGTGGGCTCTTCATTGAGCAACTGTCCTATTTCATAGTGGCAGCGAATATCTTCCATTGATCTATCTCTATCAATTCACTGTCTACACCTTTACACCTGTACTCCATAAGTCTCAATATGCCAGCTCTAAAAAAGTAGCGCCGTTTCTGGCTCGAACAGTAAGAATTGCAAACGTTGCAACTATAGCACTTGTGAAGTTGTGACGTTTGCAGCTGATAGCTTTGCCGGATGAGATTCCTTGACTTCATAGTAGCTTCATAAAGTTCCTCTGTCCCTGATCGGTAATCAGTGCTACGCTAAGCGTGAGCTATTGAGAGTAAGTCTCATCACTGAGCTTTATAGGTCTCTGTTGCTAATCATTTAGCGTTATGTGCAGCAAGGGTTTCACTCTCTGGGAATGTGCAGATTAAGTGCTAGATAATAATTGACAGTTGGCTAGGTTTGTGGGTGGCTTATAAGTCGCAGCTGTGGACTGCGGCGGCTTGTGATATCAGGGGTAAGTGTCAATTATTGGCACTGGATATTGTTTTAGGTCGTGCAGGCAAGTCAATTGTGCTGCAATAACCGCACGGCAGACGGTGTTGGTTCATGGATGTCACAGTTGCTATATGCACATATAACGGTGCCGAGAGGTTGCCATTAGTGCTGGATTGCTTAAAGTCGCAGGCGTTTTCCCCCGAAATAGATTGGGAGATTGTAGTGGTTAATAACAATAGCTACGATCAGACGGCCCAGGTGGTCAGTTTTTATCAAGCTGTCTCGAAGTTTGGTCAGCGGCTACGGTACGTCTCAGAAGCCAAACAAGGAATAGCGTATGCTCGTCGGCGAGCAGTTCAGATTGCTGAGGGAGAGCTGATCGCTTTTTTGGATGATGACAATTTGCCCACTTCACAATGGCTTCAAGCGGTATTTGACTTTGGTCGGCAGCATTCGGCAGCAGGAGCCTATGGGAGTCAAATTGTTGGACGCTACGAAGTGCCGCCCCCGCCAGATTTTGATCGGATTGCCTGTTTCCTGGCAGTGATTGATCGCGGCGATCGCCCGTTTCGCTACGATCAAATCAAAAGCTGGCTGTTTCCGGCTGGGGCAGGCCTAGTGGTCCGCAAGCAGGCTTGGCTGGAGTCGGTGCCAGAGCAGCCTGTCCTTTCTGGGGTGAGGGCGCAGCAGTTAAGCGAAAAGGGAGAAGACATTGAGACGCTCTCTTATTTGCGCAAGGCAGGCTGGCAAATTTGGCACAATCCAGCAATGCAAATAGAGCATATGATTGGTTGCGACCGCCTATCACCTAGCTATTTGATGAAGCTCTTCCGTGGCGTGGGTCTCAGTCGTCACCACACTCGCACGATTCGCTTTAGGCAGTGGCAAAAGCCGTTTGCAGTCTGTGCCTATGTGCTGAGAGATGTAAGTCGGCTGTTGGTTTACAGTATTGAGCACTGGAATCATCGTTCAGCAATTGTTAACCAGTGCGAACTCACATTATTGCGCTATAGCCTGCTCTCGCCTGCTTACCACGTCGTGCATCAGCTTCGAAAGAAGGTATCGTTTGTCCGTCGCAGAGCAGCAGTATCTACGGGTTGCGTCAAGGCATCTACCTGTCTATCATCAGTCAATATCGATTCTTCGTGATGATGTAGCGCTGGAGAGACCTTAGCTCAAACTAGTTTCTACAAGTTGCAACAAAACTAGGGTGTATTTGAGGAATGTGGTGCTCACAAGCCTCTTTTTAACGGTTGAATAGCATCGATTCGACTTTTTCATTTGAGTAAATTAATATCCAGGGGATTTAAAATGCTTCTAGCTTCACCTGCGTCGGTCAAACCAGCCGATGCAAAAAACAATGGAGAAGCATTTGTTGTTCTAGATTCAGGTATCGACTATTTACCGTTTCTTGTCTCTAGCCTTCCAAATGCAGATGTACTTGTTCTCGATCCTAAGCAAGATGGAATCGAGCAAATTACTGCTGCGCTCTCTGCGCGGTCAGCTGTTTCCAGTATTCATATTGTCTCTCATGGCAAAACCGGTCAGCTGTTTCTTGGCAACAGTCAAGTCAGCTTTAACAATCTCAGCCGATATGCGGACCACCTGAGAGCTTGGGCTGACGTCGTAAGTGGAAAAGACATTCTTCTTTATGGCTGTCAGGTTGCGAAGGGAGCGATAGGCTATCTCTTCTTGCAGCAATTGCACCAGCTCACAGGCGCAAACATTGCAGCTTCTACTGAGCGGGTTGGCCGCGTTGGTCGGCACACTCACTGGATGCTTGATGTTCAGATGGGCGATATCGCAACACCGCTTGTTTTTTCTGAATTTGTTCAAGCGAACTACCCTAGCAATTTTGAGACCGTTAACTTTAGCATCAGCCCCAATACCCTAATTGAAAGTGAAGGCACTACATTTAGGTTTGACTTTTCTGTTGATGGCGATATTCCAGCAGGGGGAAGCGTTGTCCGCATCAGGGCAGATCGGCCACAGGCGATTAATCAGTGGAATCTTTTTGCTATTCAGTTTCCTGGTTTAGCAGGCATCCCCGAAGACGTTTCTCCAAACCTAGACTTTTCTGAGTTTGAAGTTACCATCGTCGAACCCACAGCGAGCATTATCATCCCCGTCTTCAATGATGGTGACCCTGAGGGAGAAGACGAATACACTTGGACAGCAACTGCTCAATCGGCAGGAACATCTGTAAACATAGAGGGCAATACAACATCAACAATATTCGATACCCCTGACCAAGTCCCCCAACCTGAGCCGGAACCTGAGCCTGAGCCTGAGCCAGAACCTGAGCCGGAACCTGAGCCGGAACCTGAGCCGGAACCTGAGCCGGAACCTGAGCCTGAGCCAGAACCTGAGCCTGAGCCGGAACCTGAACCAGAGCCGGAGCCGGAACCAGAACCTGAGCCGGAACCCGAGCCAGAACCTGAACCTGAGCCTGAGCCGGAACCTGAGCCTGAGCCGGAACCTGAGCCTGAGCCAGAACCCGAGCCGGAACCGGAACCTGAGCCAGAACCGGAACCTGAGCCTGAGCCAGAACCTGAGCCAGAACCTGAGCCAGAACCTGAGCCTGAGCCAGAACCTGAGCCTGAGCCAGAACCTGAGCCTGAGCC
>JBCBIK010000011.1:0-53991 GCA_038524545.1 Cyanobacteria bacterium J06623_4
CGATTATTGCGCGGGCGATTGGGGAGGGCGATCGCAGCCGGGTGCAGCGCTTTACTACCAACAGTCTGACGCTGGGATTGGTGACGGTGGCGCTGCTGGTGACGATTGGCCTGCTGACCATTGAGCCGCTGTTTCGGCTGCTAGGCGCGGGGCCTGACGTATTACCCTTCGTTCGCCAATACATGCAGATCTGGTACTTCGGCATGGTGTTTTTGGTGGTGCCGATGATCGGCAACAGCGCCATTCGCGCAGCGGGCGATACGGGCACGCCTAGCCTAATTATGATCTTGTCAGCGGGGTTAAATATTCTGCTAGATCCGCTGTTGATATTTGGTTTTGGGGCGATTCCCGCCTTGGGTCTCGCGGGCGCTGCTTGGGCGACGGTGATTGCGCGGGCGACGACACTACTGGCCTCGCTGCTGGTACTGCAGTTTAAAGAACACATGCTCTCGTCTCACTTTCCCGACTTAGAAGAGACCCTGTGGTGCTGGCGAGACATTCTCTATGTGGGGCTGCCGGCGGCGGGGTCGAATATGATCACGCCTATCTCTATCGGGGTGATTACCAGCCTGCTGGCGGTGCACGGTTCGCTGGCGGTGGCGGGGTTTGGGGTGGCTTCGCGGGTGGAGTCTTTTGCGATGATTGCGCTGCTGGCGCTGGCGGCAAGCATGGGACCGTTTGTGGGGCAGAACTGGGGGGCCGGTAAGGTTGGCCGGGTGGGTGAGGCGCTGCGGCTGAGCGCGGTGTTTTGCATGGGGTGGGGGGCTCTGATGGCGGTGGGGCTAGCGGTGAGTGCTCCCTGGATTGCGCCATTGTTTAACTCGGACCGTGAGGTGGTGGCGGTGGCGACGACGTACCTGTGGGTGGTGCCGGTGAGCTATGGGCTGGCGGGCTTTATTCAGGTGGCGAGTTCGGCGTTTAATGCGCTGGGCAAGCCTATACCAGCGGTGATTATGACGGTGCTGCGAATGTTTGTGCTCTACATTCCGCTGGCGTATGTGGGCAGCCGGTGGCTGGGGCCAGTGGGAATCTTTTGGGCGGCGACGGTGGCGAATGGACTGGTGGGGATTTTGGCATACTTTTGGAGTCGGCGGGCGGTGGCTGAGGGCAATTAGAGGCGGGCAAAATCATCCGAACGGGGCATGAAGGGCGATCGCCTCGCTTGATATAAGCGGGGGTATTGTTCGTTCTGACTTTCGTCTGTCGCTCTGCGAGTGCAGGGCAGGCACGCTGAGCAGAGACTTTTATGATCCCCGAAAGGCAACGGCTACAAGAGAATCGCGATCGCACGGCATACTGGACGCGGTGGGGGCCTTATGTGAGCGACCGGCAGTGGGGAACGGTACGCGAAGACTACAGCGAAGACGGGTCGGCCTGGTCGTATTTTAGCCATGAGATGTCGCTATACCGGGCCTACCGATGGGGGGAAGATGGCATTGCAGGCATTTGCGACAACCATCAGCGGCTGTGCTTCGCCCTGGCAGTTTGGAATGGGCAAGACCCAATCTTAAAAGAGAAGCTGTTTGGCCTGTCGGGTAAGCAGGGCAACCATGGTGAAGATGTCAAAGAGTACTATTTTTACCTAGATAATACGCCGAGCCATGCCTACATGAAGTGCTTGTATAAGTATCCGCAGGCGGCTTATCCATACCGGCAGCTAGTGGAGGAGAATCAGCGCAGGGGCTATGAAGATCCGGAGTTTGAGCTGTTGGATACGGGGATTTTTGAGGGCGATCGCTATTTCGATATTTTTGTTGAATACGCGAAGCACACAGATGAAGATATTTGCATCAAGGTGACGGCCCATAACCGAGGGGATAGTGAGCAGCCGCTGCATTTGCTGCCAACGCTGTGGTTTCGCAATACTTGGTCTTGGGAGGAGGAGCATCCGAAGCCGAAGCTAAGAACCTATGCGAAGCAAGATGGTTACTGTGTAGTGACAGCAAGCCATGAGAGTTTGGGCGATCGCTGGCTGTACTGTCAGGGCAAGCCTCAGCGGCTGTTTACTGAAAATGAAACCAATACGCAGCACCTATACAGTGAGCCGAATGCATCGCCCTATGTAAAGGATGGGATTAATCGCTACGTGGTAAATGGCGACGGAGAGGCGGTTAACCCGGCGGAGGAAGGAACAAAGTTTTCGGCGTGTTACGAGCTTTCGATTCCACCGGGCGAACATCGCAGTGTGATGCTGCGACTCTCTAACTCAGATACGTTAGAGACGCCTTTCGAAGGGGCGGCTCAGCTATTTGAGCAGAGAAAGGGGGAGGCGGATGAATTTTATGCGGACTTTGCGCCGGAGACAATTTCTGAAGACCAGCGCACCGTGCAGCGTCAGGCGTTTGCTGGCATGCTGTGGAGCAAACAGTTTTACCACTACGTGATAAAAGATTGGCTGGCGGGCGACCCGGCGCAGCCAGCTCCGCCCGAGGGGCACGCGCAAACGAGAAACACAGCCTGGACCCATCTGTTTAATGATGACATTATCTCTATGCCAGACAAGTGGGAATATCCTTGGTATGCCTCTTGGGATCTAGCTTTTCATCTGGTGCCTTTGGCGATTATTGACCCAGATTTTGCAAAGCTGCAGCTCTCTCGCATCACCCGGGAGTGGTACATGCATCCAAACGGTCAGATTCCGGCCTACGAGTGGGACTTTGGCGATGTGACGCCGCCGGTGCAGGCATGGGCAGCTTGGCGCATCTATCAGCTGGAGCAACAGTACTGGGGCAGGCAAGACAAGGACTTTTTGGAGAGAGTTTTTCAAAAGCTGTTGTTGAACTTTACCTGGTGGGTCAATCAGAAAGATGCTGAGGGCAAGAATGTCTTTCAGGGTGGCTTCTTGGGCATGGACAATATCGGTGTGTTTGACCGCTCTTCTCAGCTGCCAACGGGGGGGACTCTGGAGCAGGCGGATGGGACGTCTTGGATGGCAATGTATTGCCTGGGGATGCTGAGAATTGCCCTAGAGCTAGCGGTTGATCGTCCGCCCTATGAGGATACGGCGAGCAAGTTCTTTGAGCACTTTTTGTACATTGCCGATGCGATGAATCGGGTGGGCGGTATGTCGCTTTGGGATGAGGCAGATGGCTTCTTTTATGATGCCATTAGCTACCCGAATGGAGACCGGCATCAGCTAAAGGTGCGATCGCTAGTCGGCCTGATTCCACTCCTCGCCGCCCTCCCCCTCACCCAAGAAACCCTCAACCAGCTCCCCGGCTTCAAACAGCGCCTCCAATGGTTTATCGACAACCGCCCCGACCTGAAGAAGAATGTGGCCTGCATGGAAACAGGGGGCGTAGACGCCAAGCGACTACTGGCGGTCTGCTATGCGACACCGCGCGCTGATGAAAAGAAAAACAAACTCCGTCATCTGTTGGAGTACATGCTGAGCGAAGATGAGTTCCTTGGTCCCCATGGTATTCGGTCGGTATCTAAATATCACGAAAGCCACCCTTTTACCTTTGAAGTGCAAGGGGAGAAATACAGCGTGAACTATCAGCCTGCCGAATCTACTTCGGGTATGTTTGGTGGTAATTCTAACTGGCGGGGGCCGGTTTGGTTTCCAATTAACTATTTGCTTTTAGAAGCGCTGCAGAATTTTCATGGGTATTTGGGCGATCGCTTCAAAATAGAGTTTCCCATTGGCTCTGGTGAAGAGAAAGACCTTCAGGCGGTGTCCGTTTTGCTTGCCAAGCGAATGATAAAGACCTTTTTGCGAGATGAGTCTGGCCGCAGGCCAGTGTATGGCGGCCTAGCAAAGTTTCAAAACGATCCTTACTGGAAAGAGTACGTCTTGTTCTATGAATATTTTAACGGGGATGATGGCGCCGGGCTTGGTGCCTCTCACCAAACGGGATGGACGGGCTTGGTAGCCCATATGATTCAGATGTGCGCAGAAAATGGCTGCCCCGTAGACGACTAGCGCAGCTCAGACGCACTATTGAGCAATATTATTCAACCAGGGATAGATATGATTTATCTCTTTCTCTAGGAAAATAGAGAAAACAGCTGGTTGCAGCGTCTTCACAAACCCCCGAAGCTAAACCATGTTCTTGTGAACGTGTGTTTACCAACGTGTGCCTACGACGGCTCATGACCATTGGCTGGCAACCCTATCCCAACCCCTATAAAAAGCATGAATTTTTCTTCAGCAAAGGCTCGTGGTTCTGTTTGTAGTCTGTGCGGCAGCACGCTGCTGCAGCATCTCCGAAAAGACGGATTACGCTGGTATTGTCCTCACTGCCGCCAAGACACGTTTAATTCAACGTTCTCGAAGCACGCTAGGCCCAAGCACCGGCGAACGGCGCCAAAGCTAGTGGCAGTCCCGTCTGCAGATGAGAAAAAGCCAGCATAATCCTTTGCTATCGACCGTAGGTCAGTGTCTTTGGGAGATTAAATCTGCTCCCACATAACCTTAAGGCCATCGGGTAAGAAACCGGAGATTTCTTGGACGCGTTCGGGGGGTAGCTCGTCTCTCACCGTCGAGAAGACTGCGATGACGGCGGATTCTGGAGAAACGTCTTTAGGAAGGCCACCTTCTTGGCGAATGCGTCGCAGGAAAGTTTCTGTGTCGACATCGAGCGGCGGGCGTAGCTTGGCGAGGGCGGCGACGATTGGGTTGTCGTCCTTCCATAGTTGGGCGATTTTTTCGTCGTCGAAGGCGGCTGCGGTGCGCTCGGATGCATCGGTACTCATGAGGTCGCGGAGCGATCGCAGCACGACGATAGTGATATCTCTAGCGTCGTAGATGTCTGGAATGCTGGACTTCTTCATGACTTTTTCTAAAAAGGCCTGTTCGGCAGGCGTCATCTTTTTGGCAGCCATTGATTATCTCTAATTTTTATAACAGCGCTAGTATCATATCGCCGTTGTATTGGTCGCAATAATAATATTTTTTGCTTGGGGCCTTGGGCGGTACCTGGTTGAATAGCGCTTGTAAAGCGCGTTTACGGACACACCCTAACCGGATGCAGTTGTTTAATGACCCCTGGCGTAGTGTGCAGCCTGTTCCTTAAAGCCACGAACATCTCGAAAAGCGGTAGCGCTGCGAATATCGACGTTTTCCAAGACGCTAAAGCTACCTTCTGTCTCTAGAACGACGGCGTCTATGCTTTCTATGCTGTCGTGGCCGCTGAGCCGGATGGCGGCGAGAACTTCTCCTTTGGCAACGCGCTCTGATTTGAGCGCACTCTCTATAAATTCACCTTTGAAAAGCAGTAGCGTTGGCTCAGATTTTATGAGATTTTGAACTGCGCTGGTACGTATAGAAACCCACGTGATGAGGAATTGTAGGCTGACGAGTAAGCCTACGCCTGCCATGGTTTGCAGGAAGGAGGTGCTGGTGGATAGCGCGGCGCTGGCCAGCATCGAGCCTAGGGCGATGGTGACGATAAAGTCGAAAGCGTTCCACTTTGAAAGGGTTCTTTTGCCAGATATGCGCAGCCAAACGATGACGCCAAAGTAGGCGAGCGTCCCTACGATGAGCGTATGCAGGAGGCTGGCTCCACTCCCGATGATTGCCTTATAAATTGAGAAGTCCATTGGCTGTAGAGACTGGCTGGAGGTGCACTCAATTTTATGGAGTGCTGGTGGGTGCTGTCTTGTATAGCAAGGTAGAGGGGGCGGTGATGTGTAGCGACGGCAGAATGTTGCGTCTGTGGAATGAGCCATTCTCTGGGGTGGTAAGTGTAGCTTGAAGAAATGTCTGGTATGACAGTGTGTCTTTAACGGGTTCTGCAAATGTCGATGTCACCTAGCCGGGAGGATGTGTCGCACAATGTAGCGATTGCTGAGCAAATCGCTCAGCAGGTGTTTGGCTATGCGTCGTTGCGGCCTGCTCAACGGGAGGTGATCTCGGTTGTGCTAGCGGGCCGAGATGTTTTGGCGGTGATGCCGACGGGATCGGGGAAGTCGGCGATTTATCAGATTGCGGCGCTGCGGATACCGGGGGCGACGGTGGTGATTTCTCCGCTGATTGCTCTGCAGCAAGATCAGGTCGATGCGATCGCACAGCAGGGCACGGTAAAGGCAAAAGTTCTCAATTCTACGCTGAGCAAGTCGGCGCGAGAGGCGGTGTTTGCTCAGCTGGCAACGGGTGACCTGTCGTTTATCTTCTTAGCGCCAGAACAGCTGAGCAATGAGGAGACGATGCAGTGGTTAATGGATGCCTCGCCTTCCCTATTTGTAGTGGATGAGGCTCACTGTGTAAGCGAGTGGGGACACGACTTTCGCCCAGACTACCTGCAGCTGGGGGGGGCTATTGAGCAGCTGGATCATCCGACGGTGCTGGCGCTGACGGCGACGGCTTCCCCTTTAGTGCGGCGAGAGATTGTGGACCGGTTGGCAATGGATGACCCGGTCGAATTTGTGAAGGGGTTTGATCGGCCAAACATCTATCTGGCTGTGCAGCGGTGCCATAGTGAGAAGGCAAAGCTGTCGCAGTTGCTGCAGGCGGTGAGGTCGGCGACGTATCCGGGGATTGTGTATGCGGCGACGCGGCGGGCGACGGAGGAGGTTGCGATCGCGCTGAATGAACAGGCCCACGAGCAGGGTCAGCGTTTTCGAGCAAAGGCGTATCATGCGGGGTTGAGTGCAGGTGATCGTACCACCATTCAGCAGCAGTTTATGGATGATGAGATAGATGTCATCGTAGCGACTAGCGCGTTTGGCATGGGGATTGATAAGGCCAACGTGCGGTTTGTCTTTCACTACCATATTCCGGGTTCGCTCGATGCCTACTATCAGGAGATTGGGCGAGCGGCCCGAGATGGCGAGCGTGCGATCGCAAAGTTGTTCTATCACCCAGACGATATGAAGCTTCAGCGCTTCTTTTCTGGCAATGCCAAGGTGGATGAGGGCACTCTGGCCTCACTGTCAGAACTGCTGGAGGCCATGGAGTCACCCCCTACCGAAGACGATTTGAAATCTCATTTTGGCCTCTCTAGCGGTAAGCTTTCGAGTGCACTAGAAGCGTTAGAAAAAGCTGGGTTCATTGAGCGTAATCATCATGGAGAGATTACTGCAGTGGAGTCGGATGCCGATGTAGACAGTGCGGTTACTCAGGCGATGACTCAGCAATCGCGGCGTAAGCAGTTTGAACAGTCTCGTCTGCAGATGGTGCGTCGCTATGCCGAGACAGAGACCTGTCGACGAAAGTATGTTTTGAGCTACTTTGGAGAGTCTTTTGGGCAAGACTGCGGTTATTGCGATCGCTGCGACGAAGCTACTCCAAAAGATAGCGGTGGGAGAGATGACCTAAAGCCTTTCCCCATCGGCGGCGAGATCATTCATACGAATTTTGGCATTGGTCAGGTGCTGGGCTACGAGGATGACACAGTCACCGTGCTGTTTAGAACTGTGGGGTACAAGAAATTTGTCACAGAGATGATTGCCAATAGCGTACGATGCCTGTAAGGGCACGCTACGGATATGCAACTATGGATTTGAACGACCAGGCGAGCCGTCTTGAAGAGTTGAGGGCGCAGTACCTTGACTTGGTCAACCGCCAGTTGCCTGAAAAGGCCTCACAGGTCTCTATGCCGGTTCGCTTTAACCACTGTTTTGCTCGGATTGTACTAGACAATCTGTTTGAGGGCTGCTGGTATGACTATCTTTCTCGAAAGCGGCCAGCGTACAAGCAGCTGAGTGCAGAGCAGATGGAGCAGGCAATTGCGATCGCACGTGAAATGCTACAGTCGCCTCGTCGTGTCTTTGAGCTAAACGAGCAAAGTCTGAGGTGGCGAGGTAAGCTCTCTTCGTAGTCCGTTCACCCTTTGGGTTTACCCTTTTGTAAGTGCTATTGTAAGTGCCATCCACTCCAATCCCAAAGATAGAGAAATCTCTAGGGCAGATTGGATATACTCTGATTCAGAACTTGCCCCACGGTTGCTTTCCCCTACAGGCGCTTTCAGAATGCTGTACTGGAGAGCTTGTGGGCTAAGTGCGGAAATTTTACTGATATTAAACCGTTGACGCTTTGCCGTCAGCCTATTTACATAGCTGCCTGACAAAGCCGCACGGCTCTGTGAGTTTATTCGTTGTTTTGAATTTTTTGTCTTAAATCATTGTCTTTAACTGTCCGTCTTTAATCATTGTTTAGTATCCCTTGTCTTGAATCAGTGCTGGAAAAACGTTCATGAGAATCGCTGTTGTTGGGTTACTTCATCACCCTATTGCGGAGCCGTTTGCGGGTGGCATGGAGTCTCACACCTGGTGGCTAACCAAGAAGCTAGCAGAAAGAGGGCATCAGGTCACGCTATTTGCCAGCGGTGATTCTGACCCTTCTTTGGATCTCAATCCTTGTGTTGACCGTGCGTTTGCCACCAATCCGAGGGCGCAGACTGTACATGGGCGGCAAGTTTGCAACATGGTGGCCTACGCCAAGGTTGTGCAAACAATTTGCCAGGGGAGCTTTGACGTTATTCACAACAACGCGCTGCATCCTTTTCTGTTGTTGAATGCGGCAGATATGCCGACCCCAATGCTGACGGTGTTGCACACGCCGGTGTATTCAGAGCTAGCCGTTGCAGTGCGTTACGCCTCCGCGAGAAACACATGTGGAAAACTGTCAGTTGTTGCTGTTTCCAAAAGCCTTTCGTCAGCCTGGAAGCCACTGATCGATTCTCAAGTTGTTTACAACGGTATCGATGTAGATAGCTGGCCGGTTGTAAGTAACCGACCCAAACGTAGTGCCTTTTGGTACGGGCGCTTTGTGCCTGAGAAGGCTCCTCATTTGGCGATTCAGGCAGCTTTGATGGCTGGATATCACATCCGAGTGGCTGGGCCGATTAGCGGTCAAGCCTATTTTGACCAACAGATTTCACCCTTACTGGGCAATAGCCGCGTTGAGTATTTGGGTCATTTGTCTCAGGCCGCGATTAAACGGGCGCTGAGTCAGGCGAGTGTGTTTGTAAATACGCCGCTGTGGGAGGAGCCTTATGGGTTTGTGTATGCGGAGGCGCTGGCATCTGGGACGCCGGTGGCCACGTTTTGCAGTGGGGCGGCGGCGGAGATCTTGACCGCATCGTGCGGTGTGCTCGCAAAGGAGAGAACGGTTCCGGCGCTGGCTAAGGCGTTGGTAGAGGCTACTGAGCTGTCTTATGAAGATTGTCGTGAGCGGGCCCGTGCGTTTTGCGACATTGAATCGATGGTTGATGGTTATGAGCGGCTCTACAGAGACTTGGTGAGAAATCAACAGGGTCAGCGTAAGTCTAAAAAGAGAGAAGGGTTCACGCTGGCTAACGCGATGTTGGGTATTACGGGCTAGCGGGCTTTGGTGGTTTGTGGCTGTGACGACTGAAGGGACTGTGAGATGTTGTGGTTTGGTTGTTGTGAGTGGTCGGTGGTTGCTCGCAACAATTTCGGGTTTTTCGGAAAGGGTCTGTTGTTATGAGAATTGCTTTTTATTTGAACTTACAAGGGGCGGGGCACTGTAAGCGATTTGATGCGATTGAAAGGTGTTTGCCGCCTGACTGTGAGCTGGCGGTGGTCGGCATGGACAAGCTCCCTCCGGTTTCGCTGGCTGGTCGGGCGGTTGAGCGGGTAAGCGTGCCGGGGTTTGCACCGCGATCGCGCAGCTTATTCATGCGGCAGCAAACGGTGCACAGCTACCACGACCTACTGGTTAACCATGGCGACAATGCTGCCTTTACGCTGGAGATGGTGACCTTTCTCAGTCGCTGGCAGCCAGATTTGTTGGTTGCAGATGTAGGCTTGGAGGCGTCAATCCTTGGCCGAATGTGTGGCATTCCTGTGCTCTATGTGCGGCAGCATGGCCGCCGCTGGGATAAGGGACACACGCTGGCCTACGAGTGGGCCTGCTCGCTCTGGGCTCCTTTTGCCCAAGAACTCGAACAGGCAGACTGCCCGACATGGATTCGAAATAAGACTTTTTACAGCGGTGGATTTAGCCGTTTCTCTGGTCAGGCAAAGGCCAGCATTCCGCCGCTGAGTTATGGAATAAGCCGTGGTGAAGCGCTCAGCGAATCGCATCGTCAGGCAGCTGCTGAACTACTTTCTCCTCAGCCGAAAAATGTTTTGGTCATGACAGGCTTTGGTGGAACCAATATTACCTTTGACAGGGTCGCAGAGGCGGCGATCGCCCTGCCCCAGTGGCGCTGGCACCTCATCGGGATTACACCACCCACTCGTAACCCAGACATTCCCAAAAATATGTTCTGCCATGGGGTGGTAAAAGACGTTTGGTCGTACTTGTGCTTTGCGGATTTGGTGGTTGCCAATGCCGGTCACAATTCAATTATGGAAATCTCGGCGGCAGATGTGCCCCTAGTTTGCATTCCAGCACCGCGCCCCTTCGAAGAACAAGTTTGCAAGGCTGAAGTGCTCAGCGCGCTACAGCTGTGTGGGGTGTCTTTAGAATGGCCTAGTGGGGCAGAATGGCCCAGCCTTTTTGCCCGTGCCGCAGAGCTGCATCGGTTCTCGAATGCTGATGGCGCTAAGCTGGCATGGTCGCAAATTCAAGATGCTGAAGCGCCTATGCGAGCTGCTCGCTTTATCTATCAGATTGGTCGCTTGTGTGAGCGACCGAGTGGGGTTGCAAGTGAAGCCTATTTCTCGGTAAGGCCGGGAGGATGATTGTTCGGTGTATGATGTGATTCGGCCTGTCTTTGGCTAACTTGGGACATGAGCCGGTGTTTTCAGCACCGTAAGACTATCACCTGCAATGTCCCACTCGATGTGGCCTGTTTCTTGGAAGACGGTTAGCCAGCTTTCCATGGGCCATTCTCCCCAGCGCTGGTAGAAGATTTGGGCGTTGTAAACGATGCTGTCAAAGTTGTGCCAGGGAGGGACGCTGCTGGTGTGAAATTGGTGGTAGGCGATCGCACTTGGTACCCATCGCAAGGAAACGCCTTGTGCTCTAGCTTTCCAGGCGAAGTCGGTATCTTCTGCGCCGTAGCTAGGATAGCAGCGGCTAAATTCGCCTAGTTTGTAGAAGAGCGATCGCTGCAGCGCAAAGGAGAGCGACCAAAACAAGCCGTAGTTTTGCTCAACTGTGAGGGGAAGATAGCCAGAGGCGTCTCGTTTTGGGTGAGGCTTGCTGAGTTTGTTCAGCTGAATTTCAGTGCTGTTGTTTCTCCAGTCAATATTGGCGTTCTCTGGGAGATATTGAACCTGACCCATCAGAATCGCATCCGGCACAGCCAAACAGGCTTGTTCGTAGGCGGAGAGCATTTCTTGACTGGGAATGCAGTCTACATCTAGAAAGAGAAGAATATCTCCAGATGACTTGGCAGCTGCGAGGTTGCGAGCCTGGGGAAGGGGCAGCGGGACTTCTGGATCAGTGTATGTAAAATGCTGGCAGGAAAAGGGTAATGATGATACTGAGAGATCGGTTGTTGGGTTCGCCGGTTCATTCATATAAACGATAATGCATTCATCGGGTTGGCGGCGGGAGCGGGCAAGTCCCTCTAGCAAGTTTTTCAAGTAGGAGGTGCGGTTTCGCGTCAGCGTTAAAACAGACAGCTTAGCCATGGGTAGTGCTCCAGCAAAGAGAGGTTGTCATTTGTTGTCTTGGCCCTCATTACTTACTGGAATGTTCGCCGGAATGCACAGCAATATGGCCTAGTATCGACTGCCTTTTGAGGAAGGGCATCTATCGTAGGCGCTAGAGTGGTCAAACTTGGCAGCGGTGTTCTGCGGTTGCTGCGCCAGCACCAAGCTGAGCACAAGTTTTGTGGGTATAGCTCAGTGGTAGAGCGTTTGCATGCGTTTTTTGCGGTTATTGTGCTGATACTAAGCTGAGGGCAAGCGCTTCGGCTACCTTGATGCCATCTACGGCGGCTGAGAGGATGCCGCCTGCGTAGCCTGCACCTTCCCCGGCGGGATAGAGCCCTAGGGTGTTCAGGCTCTGAAACTGTTCATTTCGCTTGATGCGAATGGGGGAGGAGGTGCGAGTTTCTACGCCGGTAAGTACGGCGTCGGCCATGGCAAATCCTTTTATCTTTTTGTCGAAGGCGGGGATGGCTTCACGGATGGCTGCGATCGCATACTCAGGCAAACTTTCTGATAAATCACACAAATGTACACCGGGCCGATAGGTCGGCTTCACCCGGCCAAATTCTGTTGAAGGTGTACCGGATAAAAAGTCTCCTACGAGCTGTCCGGGGGCTTCGTAGGTGCTGCCACCGAGCCTAAAGGCATTACTCTCTAGCTGGCGCTGAAAGGCAATGCCCGCGAGGGGATCGCCGGGATAGTCTGCCTCTGGAGTGATGCCGACGACGATGCCGCTGTTGGCATTTTTGCCGCTGCGCTCGTATTGGCTCATGCCATTGGTGACGACGCGCCCTAGCTCTGAGGTGGCCGCAACGACTTGGCCGCCTGGGCACATACAGAAGCTGTACACCGTGCGGCCATTGGCACAGTGGTGCACGAGCTTGTAGTCGGCGGCGCCTAGGATAGGATGCCCGGCACTGTCGCCGTAGCGGCACTGGTCGATTAGGGGTTGGGGATGCTCAATGCGAAAGCCCACTGAGAAAGGTTTGGGCTCTATGTAAACGCCCTGCTGGTGGAGCATTTCGAAGGTGTCCCGGGCGCTATGACCCACAGCTAGCACGATGTGGTCACTGGCGATAAATTCTCCTGTTTCTAGGGTGACGCCTGTGACCTGGCGGGTTTCTCCTTTTGTCTCTCTTTTCGTCTCGATAGCGATGCGGTCTACCCGGCTTTGAAAGCGGATTTCTCCGCCGAGGGCGATGATTTTGTTGCGGATGTTTTCAACAATTTTGACCAGACGATAGGTGCCAATGTGGGGCTTGCTGATGTAGAGAATTTCGGGAACTGCACCAGCGGCTACTAGCTCATGCAACACTTTGCGACCGTGGTGATCGTTGTCTTTGATGCGGCTGTAGAGCTTGCCATCTGAAAAGGTCCCGGCACCGCCCTCTCCGAACTGGGCGTTCGATTCGGGTTTGAATTTTCGCTTGCTCCAGAAGCCAAACGTATCTTGCGATCGCTCATGAACGGCTTTGCCTCGTTCTAGCACAATGGGCCGAAACCCCATCTGGGCTAGCAACAGCGCCGCGAACATCCCACAGGGGCCTATGCCAATCACAACGGGACGGGTGCTCAACGTTGCAGGCGCTTTGGCGACGTACCGGTAGTCCATATTTGGCGTTGGTGAAACGCGACCGCCTTTTTTGAACTGCTTGAGCAGCTGCTTTTGTTTTGGTGTTTCGATATCTAGCGCGTAAACCAAGGAGATGGCGTTTTTTTTGCGGGCGTCGTAGCTGCGCTTGAAGACGGAGTAGCTGGTTAAATCGGCAGCGGAGATTTTCAGCTTTTTGAGAATGGCCGCTTTGAGGTCTGCTTCGGTGTGGTCTAGCGGCAGCTTGAGTTCTTTAAGACGTAGCATGGCTGTGGTTTGGCGCTGATGGATGGATGCTAACAGATTTGTTGCGATGGGTGGTTTGAAGGTTATTTCGAGGGATGGCTTGAAGATTACTTACCGATGCAGAATCGGCTAAAAATTTCGTCGAGCATAGACTCTGTCATTTCTTCGCCGGTGACTTCGCCGAGGGCGTGGATGGCGGCGCGTAGATCGATGGTCCAAAAGTCGAGGGGGAGCTGATTGGAGATTGTTGTTTGGACGTCAGTGAGGGCGGTTTCGGCGCGGAGGAGCGCGGCGGCTTGGCGCTGGTTAATGGCGATATCGGTGTTGGCGGCGGTGAGGTCTCCGGCTTGGGCAGTCGAAAGAATGGCGGCTTCTAGATCGCTTATGCCTTGTTTTTTGGCGGCGGCGGTGTGGACCAAGGGGGAGGCCACGGGTAAGTCCGGCGGATGATCAACGAGGTCGACTTTGTTGACGACGATAATGTGGGGCTGATGTTTGATCTGTTGGTAAAGGGTGTCTTCGATGGGGGTCCAGCCTTGGGTGGCGTCGAGGGTGAGGAGGATGAGGTCGGCAGATTGGGCGGCGGAGCGCGATCGCTCAATGCCGATCTTTTCGACTTCGTCTGTGGAGTCGCGGATGCCTGCGGTGTCGAGGACTTGAATGGGGATGCCGCCGACGATCAGCTGAGATTCGACGACGTCTCGGGTGGTGCCGGGGAGATCGGTGACAATGGCGCGATCGCTCTGGCTCCATGCATTTAGCAGGCTAGATTTGCCGACGTTGGGCTGGCCGATGATGGCGATTTTTATTCCGGCGCGGAGGAGTTCGCCCTGGTGGGCCGTGGCGAGAATTTGGCCGATTTGGCCGAGCAGGGTTTGCAGCTGGCTGGTGATATCAGCTTCGTTGAGAGGGGGGAGGTCGTCGGCAAAGTCGACGCGGGCTTCGATTTCTGCGAGTACGTCTAGGCACTGGCTGCGTAGCTGGCGGATGGTGGCGGCGAGCTTACCCCGAATGCCCATGAGTGCATTTTGGGCGGCTTGGGGTGACTGGGCACCTACGAGGTCGGCAATGCCTTCGGCCTGGGTGAGGTCGAGTCGGCCGTTGAGAAAGGCCCGCAGGGTAAATTCGCCGGGCTGGGCGAGCCGGGCTCCTTGCCGGATGCACAGCTGCAGCACTTGCTGAACGGCCATAATGCCCCCGTGGCAATGAAATTCGACCACGTCTTCACGGGTGTAGGAGCGGGGAGATTTCATCAGGAGCATCAGGGCTTCGTCGACAGGGGTTGGGCTCTCGGGGGCCTGGACGTAGCCGTAGAGGATGCGATGACTTTCCCAAGGCTGATGGCCGGGGGCTCGAAATAGCTGCTGGGCAATGGCGATCGCCCGGGTACCAGACAGGCGCACGATGCCCACACTGCCCTGCTGGGGGACGATGGCAGTGGCGATCGCTGCGATGGTCTCTGACTGGTGAATGGCCTGGGTCAACGGTTTACCTAGCTTTGGTAGCGCTTGAATAAAACTTCTTCGGAAAAATTGCTTCGATGAAACTTCTTCCATAACTATGTGATATTGTCGCAAACCCTGCCGGAAGGGGGCTCTATGCCTAGAGAAGGTGCTATAGAATGTGATCAATAAAACATACTTGATGGACCTGATGGACAGATATCCGGTTGGCTGCCTGCCAAAGGGCAGTACGGAGTGTAACACTTGATCAGGAAAGCTTGTTTTGATGGTCGTAATGACTGAAGAAGAACTCACTATGCGAGCATCAGCGCTATGTTGACCCCAAGTTCAAAATCTGAGGCGACCCGTAAATCTGCATCGGGCAATCGGCCTTCGTCTGGGGAAGGAGCCATGCCTGCTAGGGCAGACGGTAAGCAGTCGGCATCCTATGCCTTGATGGAGCGACCAACTACGCTGCCCGGAGCGGACTGCGACCAAGGCAGCGCTCAACGAAATGATCGGCGTAGTGGTCAACGAAAGCGATTTAAAAGCGGGATGGTGAAACTTTTGGATTCCCGTTATTGGCAGCGGCTGCTGCGTTATTTTTACCTGCGATTTTTGAGGATGCAGGGCAGCCCTGAGGCGATCGCCCGGGGAGTGGCCGCAGGCGTTTTTGCGGGCTCTTTTCCGTTGCTGGGCTTTCAAACCATTATTGGGGTTGCGATCGCCGCGACCGTAAGAGGCAACAAAGTAATGGCCGCGGTCAGCACCTGGATTAGCAATCCATTTACTTATCTACCCATTTTTGCATTGAATTTTCAGGTGGGTCGCCTGTTGATGGGCCTACCAAATACCACGGTCATTCCGGCCTCTCCGGCAGGGCTGAGTGAATGGATGAGCCTGGGCATGACGGTGACCTCTGCGCTGATGCTAGGGTCTTTGGTGGTTGGCGCGGTGCTCAGCGTTTTGGGCTATTACGTTGGTTTGGTGCTGGCTCGCCGCGTGCGAGCAGCGAAGCAGCAATAGGCCGTTACCAAAACTGAACGCTGGCCGGTTTTGAGCATATGTCTGGTTAGGCTATCAGAGTTGTTCTTAGGCCCGTATGGGGTAGGAAATGATATGGCTAAGCAGTCTTTTTATCGTGCTCTTTTGCTGGCAGCTGTGGTGTTTACGCCGCTGACGGCCTGTGCTTTTTGGCCTAGGTCTGTCGGTGCGCAGTCTCCGGCACCGGTGCATCAGCAGCGAGAGCGAGTGCTGACCGTGACGGGCGTTGGCATTGAGTCGATTCCGACGACGCTGACCCAGGTGAATTTGGGTGTGGTGGTAGAGGCTGCAACGGCTGAAGAGGCTCAGCAGCAGGCGGCGCAGCGGCAGACGGCGGTGGTGGAATGGCTGCGATCGCAATCGGTAGAAGAACTAGAAACGACGGGCATTTCCTTAAATCCTCGCTACGACTATCGCAACGACCGGCAGGTGCTGAGGGCCTACGAGGCGAGCAATACGGTTCGCTTTCGGGCCGAGACGGCGCGCTCTGGAGAAATCATTGACGGGGCCGTGAGGGAAGGGGCTACTCGGATCAATGGGATTAGCTTCGTTGCTGATGACGCGGCGATAGAAGCGGCCCGACAGCGAGCGCTGACCGCTGCGGTTGAAGATGCTCAGCTGCAGTCGGATACGGTGCTGAGCGCTTTGGGCCTATCGCGCCGGGAAGTGCTCAATATCACGATTGGGTCTGTCAGTGCGCCGCCGCCGTCACCGGTTGCTGCCCGGGCGGTTACGGAGGATGCTCAGTTTGCGAGTACGCCAATTGTGGGGCAGTCGCAGGAGATTACTGCGCGGGTGACGTTGGATATTCGCTACTAGCTCCCCGGAGTGCACTCTGGGTAAAATGATTACCAGCAACGGTAAGAATTTTATGCTGGGTCGCACGCTGAATGGACGCTACAGGCTGACGCGGATTCTGGGTGCGGGCGGATTTGGCCAAACTTATTTGGCGGTTGATCTTTTGGCGGCAGACCCTTTGTCAGCTGATGTTTCAGTAACTAAGCCACAGGCAGAGGAGTGCGGGACCGACCTTCATCTGCCTGTGGCTCCCAGCCCTGGTGAAAAGCTATGCGTCGTGAAGCAGCTAAAGCCAGCGAGCCAAGACAAAAATTTTCTGCAGGTGGCCCGACGCCTCTTCGACACCGAATCTAAGACATTGAAGGAGCTGGGCCATCATCCGCAGATTCCCAATTCAATCGATTTCTTTGAAGAGGGGAATGAGTTCTATCTGGTTCAAGAATATATAGAGGGCCAGTCTTTAGAAGAGGAGATTAAGCAGGCCGGGCAATTTTCGGAGGCGCAGGCGATCGCGCTTCTAGAAGCCGTCTTGCCCATCTTAGAATTCATTCATGACAATCACGTTATTCACCGCGACCTCAAGCCCGACAATTTGATTCGTCGCCAGGGCAGTGACGAGATTGTGCTGATCGATTTTGGGGCGGTGAAGGAGCTGCGGACTCACCTAGTGACTGGGGAGCGGACGGGGCTGACCATTGGCATTGGCACTCAGGGGTACACGCCGAGTGAGCAGCTCTCGGGAAAGCCTCGCTACAGCAGTGACCTCTATGCCCTGGGGATGACGGTGATTCACGCTTTGACGGGTCGCCTGCCTGCCGACTTGCCGGAGGCGATGGGCAGCCTAGAGCCGCAGTGGCAGAGCGATGCGGAGGTGAGCCCTGGGCTGGCGATTTTGCTGGGGAAAATGACGCGCCACTACATTCATCAGCGCTATCAGCGGGTGGAGGAGGTGCTGCACGATTTGTCGCGGCTAGAAGAGCTGCCAGCGGAGGCTGCTCAGGTTCCGACGACGGTAGAAACGTCTATGCCGCAGGGATTTTTGGGCAGTGAGGCGCAGACGGTGATTACCCGCTGGCGAATGGGTCGGCGGGCGAAGCGGCTGACGGTGGCGATTTCTACTGTGCTGACGAGCGCGTTTATTTTGGGGTTGCGGCAGGTGGGGGCGTTTGTCCCGGCGGAGCTGGCGGTGTGGGACCGGCTGGTGAGCGCGCAGGCAGATGCTGGACCAGATCCGCGACTGTTGATCGTTGAGATTGCCGAATCAGACTTACGGGCGACGGGGAACTTTACGCCGTCTGATGCGGATTTGGCGCAGGTGATTGACAATTTGCAGGCGCATCAGCCAGCGAGAATTGCTGTTGATTTGCTACGCAATGTGCCGGAGGGGACGGGGCAGGTGGCGCTGCAGGCGAGCTTGAAAGACCCGAATGTGGTGGGAATTACGAAGCTGAGCGACCCAGACAGTGACAATATGATTCCGCCGCCGCCGGGGATGGTGATGGAGCAGCTGAGCTTTAGCAACTTGGTGGTGGATGCGGATTTTCGGGTGAGGCGATCGCTGATGGTGGACTTTTTTGATGAGTCGCTGCTGGTGGATGCGCTGGGGGAGCGGCTGGTGAGTACTGAGGCGGGGGTGGAACCGCAGGAGCGGCCGATTTTTTCGTTGGGGACTGAGGTAGCGCTGGGCTACATAGAACAGTACCTGGGAGTAGGGCCAGAAGAGGGAGATATCTTACAGCTGGGTGAGGTCCGGTTTGAGCCGATCAATCGTTCTTTTGGCGGCTATCAGCATGCGGACGACAGCGGCTATCAAATTTTTATGCGGTATCGCTCTCCGAATGATGTGGCGGATCGTTTAAGCTTTGCGGATGTGCTGAACAACAACTTTGAGCCTGAGCAGGTAAAGGACAAAGTTGTGCTGATCGGTTCGACGGCGGATAACAGTCGCGATGTGTTTTTGACGCCGTACAACACGGCGGGCAATTTTCAGCTGATGCACGGGGTAGAGGTGCATGCTCAGGCGGCGAGTCAGATTCTTTCTGCGGTGATTGATGGTGAGCCGCTGCCGTGGGCTTGGCCAGATGGGTTAGAAATTGCGTGGATTGTGGCGCTGACGGGAATCGGTAGTGGGCTGATGGTGCTGACTCAAAAGGGGCCTGTGCTGATTTTGTTTGGGGTGAGTGGTTTAGCGCTGACGTTTTTGGTGGGGGTGGCTAGCTTTCAGGGGGGTGGCTGGGTGCCTGTGGCCGCGCCGATGAGCGCCTTTTTCTTCTCGGCGGCTGGTGCGCGGATCAGTAAGAGCTATCAGCGACGGCACTGGGAGGCAAAGCAGTCTACTGAGATGTAGTCGTTGTTGTTGTTGTTTGTGGCTTAGGTGTAGAGGCGTGCGATCGCAGTAATATTTCTGTCACCATATCCATTGTTGATAGCTTGCTGATAATGGTGGTGGGCTGCTGATACGAGATTCATTTGAGTTTTAGAGTTTGGGGCGGCTGTAAGGGCGTAGCGAAAGTCTTTTTCGACTAGGTGAATGGGGAACATTGGGTGGTGCTTGTTGGCTGCGATGAGTGTGCCTGCGCCTTTCATCGCTGGACTGGTGACAGGAATTTCATTAAGGCAGGAGATGCTGTCTGTGACGGCAATGCCCTGCCGTGTGAGCATGGGTAGTATTTCTGCTAGGGCGGCGACCTGAATGCCGAAGAGGGTATTGACGGCTAGCTTCATCGCTGTGGCTTGGGCGGCATTGCCGAAGTGATGAATGGTACTTGCTGAGGCGGAGAGGGTGGCGTTTGCCCGGGAGAGAATTTCGGCGCTGCCCCCTGCAAGGCAGATAAGCTTTTGCGCTTCGGCTTGGGGGCGAGAGCCAACGATAGGGGCTGCTAAAAAGGAGGCATTTTGGCTTTCGATGGCCTGGCTGAGTGACTGAACCCAGTCGATGGTGAGGGTGCTCGACTCGATGGCGATAGAGGTGGCGCTTAGTCCGTGGAGTGCGCCGGTGTTGGGCGTGAGCCAAACGGCTTTCGAGGCGGTGTTGTCGGTGACTAGGCTAATGACGATGTCGGCCTGTGCGGCGGCTTGTTTAGGTGTGGTAGCGACGGTTGCGCCTTTGGCTGCTAGCGGCTTGGTGGGGTTTGGTGAGCGGTTCCACACGGTGAGTGGAAATCCGGCGGCAAGGAGGTTGGCGGCGATGCGGGAGCCCATGGCACCGAGGCCGAGGATAGCAACTGATTGAGGAGTTTTCATGGCTATTGTTTTGCTTGTGAGTGATTGGTTTGCTGTTTCGGCAGAGCGGCTTTGAGGATGGCTTTACTCTAGTTGCTGCACATGTCGCCGTAAATATTAGAATTTGAATGATTGTCGTGCGGTTTATGCATGAATAGGGCGGGCGGGGCGTGATGGATGTTTCGGTGTTGGATTGGTTTGTGGCGGTGGTGCGGCAGGGAAGCTTTGCGGCGGTGGCACGCGATCGCAATGTGGATCCGTCTTCGGTCTCGCGGGCGATCGCAGCTTTAGAAACTGAGCTGGGCGTGCGCTTGTTTCAAAGGACGACTCGGCGACTTTCTCTTTCGGAGGCTGGAGCAGCTTATTTTCAGCAGATTGAGCCGCTGGTGGAGGAGATCCAGCAGGCGAAGGTGATTACAACGGATTTGTCGGGGCAGCTGAAGGGAACGCTGCGGGTGACGGCTTCGGTGTCATTTGGGCTGAGGTGTATTGTGCCGCTGCTGCCAAAATTTGAGTCGACTTATCCCGAATTGACGGTGGAGTTGTTGTTAACGGATGCGGTGATAGATTTGCTTGCTGACCGGGTGGATGTGGCGGTGCGCCTTGGCGTGATGGCGGATTCGACGCTGATGGCGCAGCGGTTGATGCCGGTAGTGTATCGGGTATGTGCAAGTCCTGACTATTTGGCACTGAGAGGGTGTCCGCAAGCTCCGGTGGAGATCTCACAGCATGACTGTTTGTTGTTTCCGTTGGCGGGATTTCGGTCTCGATGGATTTTTCGGGCTCAGGATGGGTCGGTGGATGAGGTGCCAGTTCGGGGGCGGTTGGTGATTTCGAATGCGATCGCATTGCAGCAGAGTGCGATCGCGGGGATGGGAATTGCTTTGTTGCCAGATTGGTTAGTAGATGAGGATATTGAGGCGGGGCGCTTGGTAGATGTTTTTCCTACCTATGCATTGACGGCGACGGACTTTAATACGGCGGCTTGGCTGGTGTATCCGTCGAGGGTGTATGTGCCTTTGAAAGTGAGGACTTTTATAGAATTTTTGAGGGCTGAGTACAGCTGAATAATGTTAACAAGCTAAGTGCATATGCTGGAATCGGAGAATACAGCGTAGGCTATCCTGCTCGTGAGGTCGTGGAACTTGAGCTAGCAAAGCAGCAGTATGAATGGTGGCAAATCCCTGAGTACTGGATTATTGATCGTCATAAGCGGCAGATTGTTGTCTTTGTCCTTGAAGATGGGCGTTATCAATCAAACATCTTTACTCAAGTAGAGATTGTCGAGTCTAAGATGTTTCCTTACCTTGAATCTTTCCGCTGAGCGCATTCTCTCTGGAGACATTTTCTATCTAGAGGAGTAGAAATTCTCTCCAGCAAGGCGAAACTGATTGACCAGCCGTCTTACGCCTTCTTTTTAGGCTAGGATCAACTATGGTCTTTTTAGGAGATAGCCGATGCCAAATAAGGTAGTCAAAACAGAGGAAGAGTGGAAAGCGCAGCTGAGCCCCGAAGCCTATCAGGTGACGCGGAAGGCGGGGACGGAGCGTGCGTTTACCAGTCCGCTAAATAACAATAAAACGGAGGGGATTTACCGCTGCGTGTGCTGTGGCTCAGAGCTGTTTACCTCAGAAACTAAGTTCGACTCTGGCACGGGCTGGCCAAGTTTCTACGCGCCTAGCCAGCCAGAAAATATTGCAAATAAAAAGGACTTTAGCCACTTTATGATTCGCACCGAGACGACTTGCGCGGTGTGCGATGCTCACCTGGGTCATGTCTTTAACGATGGGCCGAGGCCGACGGGTAAGCGCTACTGCATGAACGGTGTGGCGCTGTCTTTTGAGCCTGCTGATGTGGATGGCGACGGGCAGGTGAAGGGGGCAAGCTCTGCTGGGGCGGCGGGCTGAGCTATCTGTTTTTTTATGAGATTGCACACTCAAGTTCGGGGACCGGAAGATGGCTTTCCGGTGCTTTGCCTACATGGGCATCCGGGGAGTGGTGCGGCAATGGACGTTTTTACCTCGTCGCTGACTGCGCTGGGGCTGCGGACCTATGCGCCAGATTTGCGGGGGTACGGCCAGAGCCGCACGAAGCATCCCTTTGAGATGACGCGTCATTTGGAGGATTTGGACGAGCTGCTCACTTTTTATGGCATTGAGCAATGTCTGGTGCTGGGCTGGTCTTTGGGCGGTATTTTGGCGATGGAGCTAGGGCTGCGTCGGCCTGGGGTAGTGCGTGGACTGGTGCTAGTGGGCACGGCGGCGCGCCCTCGGGGATCTCATCCGCCCATTTCACTGCTAGATAATGTGCTGACGGGACTTGCCGGGGCGGTGAACTGGGTGCTGCCGGGGTGGAGGGGTGCGATCGCACTAGGTCAGCGCTCTCTATTTCGCTACCTCATTTGCCATCACACACCGGTGGCCTATCGCTATCTGGCGCGGCAGGGCGCACCGGCTTTTTTGCAGACGAGTCGATATGCGGAGGCGGCGCTGTACCGGGCGATTCGAGCTGGGTACAACCGGGTGCCGAATTTATCGGGGCTGACAGTACCAAGTTTGATGCTGTGCGGGGAGTGCGATCGCCACATTACGGCAGCATCGAGCTTAGAAACCGCCCGCGCACTACCTCACTGTGAGGTGCGCTGCTATCCCAATACGGCCCACCTGTTTCCCTGGGAGATTCCTGAACAGGTCAATGCGGATATTCGAGAGTGGCTGGTTGCTCGACAGATGGTGAGCAGCGTTTTAGCTAGTTCACTCTAGTGCATTGCTAAGACAATCTTCCTCAGTGGGCTGGTCACAAATCCAAGCCGATCCTTTAAGCTAACTCCAGCACCTCTGACCTTTCTAGATGCCAAAATGCTGATTAAAACGCCAGACTGGGTAAAGCATGCTGTGTTCTACCAGATCTTTCCCGACCGGTTCGCCCGTACGAGCCGTTCAGATGTTCCGCCTTTTATGCAGGTTCCCCTAGAAGACTGGGAGAGCGCACCTACCTTAGAAGGGTACAAGGGCGGTGACCTCTGGGGGGTGGCTGAGCAGCTAGACTATTTGCAAGCGTTGGGCATTACGGCCATCTACTTCACGCCGATTTTTCAGTCGGCGAGTAACCATCGCTACCACACTCACGATTATTACCAGGTGGACCCGCTCTTGGGCGGCAATGAAGCTTTTTTTGACTTGCTGGAAGCGGCCCACGCTCGCAATATGAAAGTTGTTCTCGATGGTGTTTTTAACCATGCCAGTCGAGGCTTTTTCTATTTCAACGACATTTTGGAGAATGGCCCGTCTTCTCCCTGGCTAGATTGGTTTAATGTAGAAGACTGGCCGCTCTCCGCCTACGATGGTGCTAAGCCTGCAAACTATGAAGGCTGGTGGGACAATCGCGCCCTGCCCGAATTCAACCACGACAATCCGCAGGTGCGTGAGTACATCATGCGGGTCGGTGAATATTGGATTCGACAGGGCATTGATGGCTGGCGGTTGGATGTGCCGTTTGATGTGAAAGCGGAGGGCTTTTGGGTAGAGTTTCGCAACCGGATAAAGGCGATAAATCCGGAGGCTTACATCGTAGGAGAAATCTGGACGGATGCGCGGGAGTGGCTCGCGGGCGACCAGTTTGACGGGGTGATGAACTATCTCTTTACGGGACCAGTGCTGGCATTTACGGCTAAGGGAAATGTGGTGATGCCGCTAGTGGAGAGTGTGGCGTATCATCCCTATCCTGCACTAGATGCCAAGGGCTATGCCGAGAAGATTGAAACATTGTTGAATCTGTACGATTGGGAGATACAACAAACGCAGCTAAATCTGTTGAGCAGTCACGACATTGCTCGAGCACTTAGCGTAGCCGGTGAAGATAGAGCCAGTATTGCGTTGGCAACGCTGTTGCTAATGACGTTTCCGGGGGCGCCGAGCATTTATTACGGTGATGAGGTCGGGCTCCCTGGCAGACTAGATCCAGATTGTCGCCGCGGGTTTCCTAGAGAGGCTGCGTGGGATAGGGTTGTTTTGAAGATGCACAAGGATTTGATCGCGCTGCGGCACGGTCACCCGGCGCTGCGTACGGGGACGTATCAGACGCTGGCGGCGGAGGGAGACTGCTATGTGTTTGCCCGCATTTTGGAGAAGGAGATGGTAATTGTGGCGGTGAATGTTGGTGGGGCGGCTGTGCAGGTGCGGCTGGCAGATATGGCGGTGGAGAGTGGCGAGGTGCTCTACGGTGAAGGCAAGGTCGACTGGTTGGGCGATCGCACGGCGATGCTGGAGATCCCAGCACGTGCGGGTATGGTGCTAGGTAGCGCGTAGTTTGGCTATAGGCCAAGTAGCTATAGCCGAAAATCATGAAAAAAGTCCTGATATTGAGCAGAAAAACGCCGCGATGTCAGGACTTTTGGGTATTTTTGTCTGTTTCTTCCCTATCTGCCGGCTTATTTATGGATGGAGAAAGGGGTGAAAGACTGAACTATGCTGCCGACTCAGTGCCGCTGGCAGCCGCCATCTGACGCTCGACGGTTTCGATTTCGGCATTAGTAGCAGCTAAGCGGGCTTCTAGAAAATCACGAATGGCTTTGAGCCTTTTGAGCTTGAATTGCTTGTAGTCTTGAGGCGAGGTTTGGTGAGGATGGCAGCAGAATGGAAAAAACATAGCAAAGTGGATGATTGGATGTGTCTAGGGGAGTTGTCTATGGGATTTTTCTATAGGTTAGCGAGGGATTTTGATTCCTGCAATGTGCCCTATGCTAGGTGCTCGGTCTGCTCTACAGCCCATTGCCAATCAAAATGAAAGGGGCCCAATAGTGCGGGTGGCGAGTGCCTTTTTGGTTGTCGGGTAAGGTGCCTTGAGTGCTGGCGGGGGCGAGTCCGCCGCGCAGATCTTGTTGTAGGGTGCCGCCTTCTCCGTTAATGAGGTTGAGCTGGGCCTGTTGGATGGCAGCTGCTTTCGGCATGCCGTTTGTGAATGCGCCGTAGAAGTTGTCCATGAGGAGCTGAGTACCGTTGTCGTTGACCTGCCAGAGGGATGCGATCGCTGCCTTAGCCCCGGCCCGCTGAATCTGATAGCCCAAACCCAGCACTTCTACCCCACTGCCCAAGTCCTGAGTACCTACCCCCGTTTCACAAGCACTCAGCACAACCAAATCGGTCTGACGAAGATTCCATCTACGAATTTCTCGCAGCGTTGCAATCTCACCGTCGCCGAAGAGTAAAAAAGAATCGTCGGGACTATCAGAGACAAAAGCACCGTGGGTAGCCAAGTGAATGAGATTGTAGCTACCTAGCCGATTCTCGGTTTCAACTTTCCCAAACGCCTCATCTACCAACACATCAGCGGTGGGTATTTGCGCTGTGAGGTTGTCGACTTCAGCGCCAGCAAAGGGTAAGTCTCTAAACCGGTAGGACTCGTCGTTGACGGTAGGGGTGAAGCTACAGCGAGCGCAGGCGCCAGCAAACAGGCGACGGTCGGGTGAAGGCGGGGTGTCGAAGTCACTGATCGACTGGGTAGTGATATGGGTGATTGCAAAGCGCTCGGCTAGCCATTGGTTACCATCGTGCAGCGCTGCCAGGGGAATGTAGCGAAGCGCGCCATCGGGTGCGTAAATAATGGTCTTGGTTTTGAGCTGGGCTAGATCATCTTCTAGCTCAGCAATTAGCCATTGATAGAGCTTTTGGGCGGCGGGTTCGGCATCCTGGCGGGGGCTGCGCAGAATGTTTCGATAGTCGAGAATGGCGGCATTGAGGTCTGCTGAGCTGACTTCGACCGGGCGGCGAATGGGCGGGGCATCGGGCGGAACCAGAATTATTTCCAGGCGATCTTCGAAAATAAGAGGATAAATAAGGACGGCGTCAGGTAAGTTGGCGATGTTGTTTTGCAGGGTGATCAGGGCATCGATTTCTATGTTTTGCCCATTGGTCTCGGTGCGGAGCTTATCTAGGGCTTTGACAACGGCTGGGTAGGTAACAAAGTCATCAAAGGAGTCGAGCAGTTCTGATTCCCGAGTGGAGAGTTCTTGGAGTCGCGTTTGCTCTCTGGCTGTGAGCGCATCAAAGTCTTTTCTCCTCAGGTTAGCGAGTTCGTCTTTGGCCAGCAGTACCTGAGTATAAAGCTCTAGTATTTTCTCTTCAGGCTGCCAGTACGCTAGCTCATTGGCCTCTGTTTCGCCGCTACGGACGTTTTGAAAATAGTCTTCTAGTTCCTGGGCTCTCAATAGGTCTAGGACCTGTTGCGCTTCTAAGACTCGGTTTTCTTGCAGTAGCAAATCTGCCAGGCGGCGGTAGCGTTCCTCAATAGAGGTTGTGTAAGCATCTTTTAGCTCTTGGGAAAGTGCCTGATTGGTGTTGCGAATGTCTTCGTGGGTGCTAACTGACTGCTTGAAGAAGACAATGGCCAGCGCTGCCTGGTCTTGCCGCTCGAAAAGATCGCCTAGGTTGGCCAGGATTTCGGCTTCGCCAGCGCGATCGCCTAGTTCTCGGGCAATGCTAAGCCCCTGTTGATAAGCTTTCACAGCGTCTGCGGTGTTCCCTTCTTCCCGATGGGCAGATCCAAGGCTGTTGAGTGAGAGGGCCTCAATAGAACGGTTCCCTAATGTGCGAGCGAGGTCTAAGCCCTGCTGTGAGTAGGTTCTGGCCTGGGTGTAATTTTCTTGCCGCAAATGCACAGTGCCAATGTTGACTAAGATGATAGATTCCGTTGTGCGATCGCCTAGATCCTGAGCATCTTTCAACCCCCGCTGAAAAACCTCCAGCGCCTTGGAAAAGTTCTCTTGGGCCATATAGACGCCGCCAATGTTGAGTTGCGCTAGGATTTCGCTAGTGCGTGCGCCGAGGTCTTGTGAAATCTGCAAGCTTTGCTGATAGTAGTCCAGTGCTTCGGCATAGCTTCCTTGTGACAGGTACACGTTGCCAATATTGGTAAGTGCCAATGTCTCACTTGTTGGGATATCAAAGCGTTGCGAAAGTTCTAAGCTCTGCTGATAGTAGTCGAGTGCTTCTGCGTAGCTAGCCTGTAATAGGTAAAAATTGCCTACGTTGCCCAAGGCAAGCATTGTTGTAGAAGGATTGCTGATTTCTCTAGAGAAGTCGAGACTTTCCTGATATAGCGCTAAGGCTGTAGAGTAATTGCCCTGAGATAAGTGGGCTGTTGCAATATTGTTGGTTGTTGTTATCCACAACACGGGGTCTTCTATTGTATTTGCAATCTCTAGACTTCGCTGATAGGTGTTTAGTGCTAGTTCATAGTCACCTTGGGTTTGGTGAAAGAGGCCTATATTGTTAAGTGCTAGGGCCTCACTCAAAGGATTATTGTATTCACGGGCGATCGATAGGGTCTTTTTGTAAATTTCAAGGGCAAACCCAAAATTGCTTTGTGACAAGTGCACATTGCCAATATTTCCCAGCGCAAGCGACTCGATACTGGGGTTCTCAATTTTTTGCGCTATGGCCAGACTTTGCTCAAAGGCTTCTAGCGCTTGCTCATAGTTGCCTTTTGCCTGATAAATTAGCCCAAGATTATTTCTTGCTATGGCCTCACCTGCAAGATCTTCGAGCAAAAGATAGATATCGAGAGCGCTTTCAAAAGACGAAAAGGCCTCGGGAAACTGGCCAATTTGATACTGTCCTAAGCCCTGCGAGAGTAGCCGGTTTGCTTCTCCTGCTCTGGCCGATTCGAGACCTTCTGCTTCCGATAGGGTGTACACAGTCAGTTCATACCGCCCGCGTTCATTCAGATCAAATCCATTGGCAAGTACTTCGTAGGCTCCTGTATTTTGTAGCTGCACGGTAAGCTCTGCATTTGTTCCACCGCCGCTATCATCGTCATTCATAAACAAATCTCCTGAGAGATCGTTCAGCAGCACTACGGCATCAAAGTCGTCACTGGTCAGTGTGATGCGAACGTAGTCACCGGCTGTGCCTTCAAACTGGTAGGCGTCGTATCGGCTGCCGTCATCTAGGGTTGGGTCGGTATCGGTGAGGACGCCGCGCTCTTGGAGGATGATTTTTCTATCTTCTGAAGGAGATGTCTGAGATTGCTTCTGCAGGGCTTGCTTCTGTAGAGATTGCTTCTGTAGAGCTTGTTGTTGAATGGTTTGTTTTTGTAGGTGATAGGTTTGTCGGTGAGGGCGTGCGATCGCACGCTCAGGCTGCATCAACAAAGCGAGGGATGCTATTAGATTCAATAAATAAAAGTTTAAGAGCATTGTTAGAGGCTTACTGTAGGTGTGTTTTGTTGCTGGCAGATACAAAATCTATGATTTATCTATCGGCTGAATCGTCAACTATTATTCGACTGTAAGCGTTCAATTTCCTTCTCAATGCTGGCCACTAGGTTAGTGTCGCTAAGGTCCATCGCTAGCTGCCTCGCACTATTTAGATAGGTGCAGGCTGCTTGAGGCTGCTCCGTTCTGCTGTAAAGCGTCCCGAGCCCCCAAGCCGCCATCACCTGCTCTTCTAGATGGTTACTTTCCTTCGCTAGCTCAATTGCGCTTAGGTAGCTCTCCTCCGTCGGGAGCACAAGGCCGCTACGAATGTAGTAGTCGCCCAGTAGTCGATAGATGCGATCGCTTCCATGCCCGGCTTCCACTAAAGCAGTAAGCTGATTGATCCCTTCTGGAAATAGCTTGTATCGCGGATAGACTTCTTCAACCAAAATCAGTGTTTTAGTCACGTCGTCTACTGGAAAGGCCTCTATTTCAGCAATTTTTTCTGCAAGGGGGGCCTGGTCGAAGCCATCAAGTAACCTGAAGCTCGCTAAGGGCGACTCGGTTGCAGTCGTATCTTCTGCTGTAAACACCTGAAGAGAATATTCTCTCCCTTCTTCCAGCGGTGGCTCGTCGGCTGGGTAATCCATCTCTGTTTGTTCGCTCGTCGCTGTCCACACAGCTTCCCAGGTTTCTCCGGCTCGCCGGAGCAGGGTCACGGTATATTGCTGCGCGCCGTCTACCGGATTCCAGCGGAGGATTGGAGTGCCTGTACGCACCTGCTCTGACCAGGGACTGATCACGTAGGGTTGCTGTTCATCCGTCGCCGCCCATGTTTCGCTCACTTCGAAGCTAGGACGTACGGAACGGGGCGTTCCGACGCAGGTGGCGCCCACGTTGGAGACGCCTGTCTGGATGGCGTCGCTGACGAAGCCATCTGGGCAAAGCAAAAACACATCAGCGCCAACTGCTACATCAAGCAGGTCGTCGCCGGTGAGCATGGTGCGCGGGTAGGCGCGGTAAAAGGCTGACCAGTTTGGCCGCTTCAGCTCTACAATGCCGTTGCGAACAGAGTAGAGGCGGGCGAACTGGGCAAAGCTCGGCGGCGTGGTGGCGAGCCAGATGAGTGAGGAGAGAGAAAGCAGAGAGAGGCAGCTTTGTGAAAATGTGCGATCACGTTTCATGGGTTAATTTTCCTCTGTAGATGACGATGGATCAGATGGCGACGGGTTGGGTGAGGGTGTTTCAGATAGCTCCGTTTCCGGTGGGGACGAAGGTGTTGTTGTCTCTGGGTTATTGAAGTCGAGGGCTTGGTCAGACATCGCTGCCCAGACGTCATCTTCGGGCCGGGCAATTTTTTGTCTGCAGGTTTCCCACTGGGTTTTGGCTTCGGTGGGCTTTTCTTGTTTTTCCAAGACTTGGGCGAGCAGGCAGTAGGCGTCTGGGCGAGGTTCGGGCAGGGTCGCTTCTAGTCGATTGGCTCTGCTCAGCTCACCCTGTGCTTTTATCAGGCGGTTTTGGTTGAGCCATGCCCAGCCGAGATTTTTGCGCAGGCCATATTCTAAGGCGGTGTCGTTGCGATCGCGCGCTTTATTCTGCAAGGCGGTGAGCAGTAGAACGGCTGCCGACTCATAGTCCGCCTCTTCTACAATCTGCAGCCGAGCCAAGTTGTTCACAGAGGTCAGCAGCCCCGCATTGACGGCTTTGACATATTCGCCCTTGGCACTGTCAAAGTCTCTGAGATCTTCGTAGGTAAGCGCCAAGCTGTGGTTAGCGTCTGGGAAGTTTGGGTTGAGCTGCAGGGCTCTTTTGAAGCTGGACTGAGCGCTGGCTAGCCGACCTTCCTGAAAGTATTGTTGCTTCCCAGTTTCGTGGTAGCGATTAGCGGCGGCAGGCAATCCAAGCGCATGACCGATAAAAAATAGCGCTGTCAGCCCAGCCGCCAGCCCAAACTTAATCCAAGGTGTGCGATGAGCGGCTTTAGGGTGGTTTGCAAGCAGCGTATCGATCAGCTGTTTGCCTACTTTGGTGAGGGCACCGCCAGTGGCGAATAGGGCTAGGGCTGCAGGTGCGATCGCGCCAATAGAACTCCAGATACCCGGCGCACCGGTAAAGAACCGAGTAGAAATATCTCTGGCCAAAGCTAGGCAGAGCGTGATCAGCGCGATTGTGAGACCACCCAAAAACCACTCCACCCAGGGCTTAACGGGTTCTTCTGGCGTCGGCCACCACCAGTGATGGTCCGGCGGGTTGAGGCTTTTTCGCCAGTTGGGGAAAACCGGTAGTTTGGCGAACTGTTTGCTCCACTTGCCGACAGTGGCATCGTCATTGGAGAGCTGAACAAAGTGGGAAGGGTCTATCGGGTGGGCGTTGGGATTTTTGGCAGACTGGTCGATGAAGAATTGGATGCGATCGCGCTGCCTTAGCAAGGCCAGTAGCTCGGCCTCATTTGTCCAAACACAGTTATTTTCTGCGCTTGGTGACGTCAAGGACACGACCTGCTGATGATAAGTATCAATAGCTTTTTCAAACGTATGGTTTGAGTTGCTTATGGGGTCGTTCCCAGAAACGGAAGTCATAGGTTATCGTTATAGCGGAATCAATAAAATTGTGTGACTACAGACTGACTATAGATTAAAAGTGTTAAGGAACGATTTCGAAATGAAGTGACAAAACAGCGACGTTTTGAACGCTGAGAAGTCCGTCGACTTGACTGTTCTTGTTAGCAATATGCTCGCTTCTCTCCTTTTCTAAAACTTGACTGTCAGATTGCAAACCTAATGCGTTGAAGATTCCACTGACGGCCTCTTCTGCGGCAACAGTAGTTTTACGTTCGACAGTAGCGAGCCTAGCAACATTATCGCGAAGGGTTTCTAATGGACCTACCAAGGAGTTAGGGCTAGCAATAACGAGAAGTTCAATATTACCGACAGGAGGAACAGCGACGAGACGTTCTGTCTTGGAGCCGTTGCTGGGTATCAGGTCAATATTAGGGTCGTTACTTGTAGGTGGAAACAGTATGGCGATATCTCCAGCTGAATCAATAACAATCAGACCGAAGTGTAGCGGCGTTGGTTCGTTGTTTCTTACTACAGCGGTTATTTCATTGCCAAGGGGAATTCGTGTCAGAGAATCGCTGAAAGGTATAGAACGGATAGGAAGAATGATCTCTGAGTTGCCACCCCGTGTTGTTGTGCTAATGCGAGAACCGCTATCCAATATTGAGACATCCACGTCGAGTTGTGAGGTTTTGCCATTTACCATGAGGAATAGCATTCTACCGATGTGTAAGCTGATGAACCGATTGCCTAGCCGGTTTACCGCGTCTTCAATTGATTCCCCAGATGTGTCGAAGGAGTCCGTTAATATAGGGACTTGCGAAGGGGAGAATATACCAATGCTTCCGATAACAGGGTTAGGTAGGGTGCTATCTGGAGCGACAATTTGCTTCGCTGCGATCGCTTCTGTGTAGCGACCTAGTAAAACATGAGTGGCCTTGCCAATTTCAGCTGAGAACACTTCAAAATTGGGTGTTTGACCTAACACGCTTTTAGCATGTGCTTGCTCAGCATCAGTGAGGGTGTCATCAAGGGCAATTTTAAGGATGACAATATTGGGAATACCGCGGGTTTTTTCCTGAAGGAATTGGCCGGAAAATTCGTTTATATTATGGTTTGTTGATTTGCCAAGAAGCTGACCTTCAGTAAGTAGTCCCTCGCGAGTGCCATCTACTTGTCGAACGTCTCCTAGTGTCTCACCAGTTTGATTGTTGATGACTGAGAAAATGGCGCCTCGGTCAAAGGCTGCCAAGCGTTGGGGATCTAGCCCACCCATCCAAATGTGGAGCCGATCACTAGAAGCTTCTTTGGGGCTGAGAATGACGGCCTCTGCTGGTTTTAGATCTGGGCTAATGTGATAGATAGTCTTGTCTGGTTGGTTGCCTAGCTGAGTACTCGCCAGGTTACGATTGTTCTCAATCGGTTCGAAAACGGGACTTTGTTCATGATTTTGTAGGCTTTCAAGGCTTCTCTGCACAGTAGAAAAGGTCTCAGACAGTGGACTGGCCGTTTGCCATAGGTGCTGAGTGAGCAAATAGGTAAACGCACCTGCCACAAAGCCATCGAAAGGATAGTCGGCGGCGTATTCTCTCGGACCGGCTGCCCCTGCAAAAAAGCCAGGACCGACTGGGGACTTAATGGCGTCAATGAAGTCTTGCTCTGTCCAGCTGAGGCGTTCGAGCCAAGATTGCTGATATTCCCACTCAACGTCAGAAATACGTGGAGTGATGCCGAGAATAGGACTGTTCGCAGGGGCGTTGGCTTGCGATCGCATCATTACGTTTCCTCTTTTACCACCTCCCGCATAGCAGCAATCCAGTACAAAGGTGACATTGTCAGTCTTTCTCGCCAGAGCCGTTCGCATGAGCAAGAGCGTATGCCCCATAATGTCCTGCACGGCATCCTTGCCTTCATCGTCGTAGCGGTAGGGGGCAAGTGCAGTATTGCGGCAAATCAGAAATTCGCCGCTATTATCAATGCAGCTGCGACCCTGCAGACGATTAGTAAAGTCTCGCATCAAGTCACTTTCTAGCACATGGTCCCCATGGCCCGAAAAGTGAAAAACCACCACGTCGCCCGCCTTTGCTGGTTCATAAAGATATTCTTCAAAGGCACCCAGAATATTAAGGCGGGTGGCCTGCTGCTCGCGCAGGGTGTGAATATCGTCAGGGCTAAAGCCAAAGCGGTGGATCAGCAGCTGTTTTTGAAGTTCTACGTCGTTTAGGGCGCCGCCGAGCTTATTGCGCTCATAGTCGTTAATACCCACCAGCAAAGCGACTTTCCGAGGCGTGTCTTGGGCAAGGGCTTTGCCATATCGATTAGCGCGTTGGGTAAGCTTGAGCTGATTGATACCGATAGCGCTAAGGGCACCGGCAGTAGATTGAAGGAATCGGCGACGATTAAGAGAAGGCATAGGAGCTTCAGTCAGGGGTTTGTTGGAGATAGCGTTAACGTTTACAGGCTGTTACCAATGAGAATAAAGGGCGCCCAGTAGTATGGGTGGGCAAGGGTATCGGGTGTAGAACTGGTGCTGCTGGCGCTGGTAGCGTTGGCGAGGCCACCACGTTCTAGACCGAGGCTGTCGAGGCGAGCATCGAGCGTGCTTTCTTCTTTTAGCAGGCTAATTTGGGCTTGGCGTAGGGCTTCGGCCTTTGTCAGTTCTCCTGTGGCCAATAGTTCATAAAAGCGCTGCATGAGTAGGCTAGTACTCCCATCACTCACCGACCAGAGAGAGGCAATCACCGTTTCTGCCCGGTTCGGGGCCAAAAAATATGAGCTAATGCCTGCTATCTCCGTGCCGTCGCCAGCGGTGCCTCCCAGCGCTGTTTGGCAGGCCGAGAGCACCACCAAATGCAAGTCGCGAAGGCGTTCTTGCATCGTTTCAATATCTCTTATCTGCATCGTTTTACCATCACCAAGCACAATCACAGAATCCTCCGGGCGGGTAGGAGAAAATTCGGCATGGGTCGCAATGTGTAGCACCCGGCGATACTCCACGTTGTCTTGCAGTGCTTCTAAGGTGAAGTCCTTATCTAGAAGGACCTGACCCGGATAGATCCCAACGGGGTCATTTGCATCGCTGCGAACAATGCTGTCGAGCTCTTGTGCTACGGCGGGAAGGGCTGAGCGACCAGGAACAGCTTGAGTCAGGCCAAGGCCCAATACTTCTGAGCGATCGCTGTCTGTCAACGTTTCCTCTGTATCGGTCGTCTTTGGCGAAATAACTGAGGAAACGGTGTATCGCTCTAGCAAATATTCGTCGCCATCGTACAGAGCCGCCATTGGAATGTAGCGAGTCACCCGATCATTCACAAAAATGAGCTTTTTAATGTTGTTCTCTTGGAGTGTGCTCTCCAAAGGTTTGATGAGCCAGGTGTATATCTTTTGGCTGGTTGCCTGCAATTCTGTAAGGCTGCTTGCCGAGTTGAGCTGCTCGCCAAATTGCTGTATTGCAGTGGATAGCTCAGCTTGGCTAACGTCTGTTGATATGCTGCCGACAGTGCCTCCCGCAGATGCCCATAGGATCCACAGCTTTTCTTCGGTCACAAAGGGATAAATCAGTACTGCATCCGGGTCTGCCTGTAGTAGCTGAGAGGCATCATCGCTGAGGCTGCTGGGTTCTTGGAAGAGTCTATCTTCCCGGTCGTTGGCAGCGATCGCCGCTTCAAACTGTTGAATTTGGTCGTTGTATTGTTCGGTGAGGGTCTCTTGCTCGTTACGGAGGGCATTTAGCTGAGTGCGATCACACCTCACTTGCCGGCATTCATAAATCTTCTGCCCCAGTCCAATGATGCTCCCATGGGCCGCAATCACTTTCCTCTCCTCATCGTTGTAGCTAATTTCGCCATTGCTCGCACTCGCCCGAGTCGCCCCCTTAAACTCATTCACCTCTTCAACCTTCAGCAGGTCCAAGACTTGCTGAGCTTCAGGAATGCGACCCTGCGAGAGTAATAACTCAGCCATTTCTCGATACATTTCAGAGACGCGCAGCCCATCAAAATCTGCAAACGCGTTTAGCATAAACTGCTCTAGATTTGAGCCCTCCACACTAGAAACGTCAGCGCGAATAGATTCGATGCTATTGACCGCTCTTTTATAGTGGCTTATTGCCGTATTCGTCATGCCTAGATCTCGGTAGATTCGAGCTAACCCGGAGTGTGCATAGTGCGCATCGTCCAGTGCAAGGGCAGCCTGATAGTGCTCTTGGGCTAGTTCCAGCTCACCAGACTTTCTATGCAAACCTCCCTTAATAAACAAAGCAACAAACTCCGCTTCTCTAGCATTAGTCTCTCTCGCAAGGGACAAGCCTTTCTCGATAACGTTCAATCCTGCCTCGTATTCACCCAAGCCACCATATCCTATGGCCGTCAGAAGCTGGATGCCGCTATCAAATGTCTGTCTCTGGTAGCTGGTTGTAATATCTGAAAACTGTTCTACATCGATAGTATTAAGGGAGTCGATGGTATCTTGAAATCTTCTCTGAGATAGTAAATATATGCTAGACATGAATTTGTCTAATTCTGAAACAAAGGCTCTAGTCGTTTCGTTTCCTGCCTCTGCTGAAATGAGGTCAAAAGCTGATCGGGAAACTTCTGAATAACTTTCAAAATCTCCTAAGCTCGCATATGAAAGTGCAAGATAAAACCAAGCTGAAAACAGAACGTCGTCCAGATTGTGCTCAATAGCAATCTCAACACTTGCTTCAGCGGCTTCGATAGATTCGCGGTACGACTCAAGAGAAAGCGCAGCTGAAGCTATCGTAGTATATGCCTGTGACTCTAATTCGGGGTTGTCAATTTCACGAGCTAATGTGAGAGCCTGCCAAGCTGTATCGATAGCCTCCTGATAACTATCCTGACTGTCATATATGCTTGCGAGTGCAGACAAAGACTGTGACTCTAGTTCGATATTTTGAAGCCGTCTAGACAAATCCAACAGAGAGGTTGTGACGTCTACGGCCTCGTTGTATTTTCCAAGAGAATCGAGATTGTCAACAATATTTGCCAAAAAGATTATCTCTTTGTCTGTATCGTTGCTACTGCGAGCGGCATTTAATCCAATCTCTGAAACTGCGATAGCTTTTTCTAGTTGAAGTGTCGCAGTGTAAAAGTCGGCTACATATGCGCACAACGTCGAGAGAATAGACGGGTCGGCTATAGTTTCTAGTCTTACCGTAGCCTGCTCTACATAATTTGTTGCTGCCTCAATATTATCATTTGAGCGAGCTGCAGTGATAAGTGCGATTAGGGCAGCCGACTGCACATCTGCAAGATTGGTCGCATCGCCAATTTCGAGCAGACGCTCCGAAGCTTGAATGAGCTGATTGCTGTTGCCCTGTGCGTAATAAATCTGGGCCAAATTCCTTAGAATAATGCCTTCAAGTGTAAGGTCAGCAAAACTATTACTACCCATCCCGCTGACCACCTGGTGAGCTTCTGTGTAGAGCGCAATGGCAGATTCTAGTTCACCCCTGTCCTTGTAAACGTTCGCGATGTTATTGATGGCTCTCGCTTCAAGTTCAGCGTCTTGAATGTCTCTTGCGATATCGAGTGCCTGCTGCTGTGCGCGGAGGGTCTCTTCGTAATTTTGCTGCTGATAGTAGAGATTGCCGATCTCTTTGTAGATGCGGCCCTCGTTTGCGCGATCGCCCGACGCCTGGTACTCCCTTAGCTCTTCTTGCAGCGCCTGCAGAGCGATCGCAAATTCTTCAGCTTCCGCCTCTTCAGCTTCTGCATCTCCAAGTCGAGCCTGACCTACCACCCCGTCTTCCACAACTTCCACACTCAGCTGATAATCCCCTTGTCCCTGGCTGTCTTTGGCATTCGCCAATATCCGATACTGACCTGTGAACGGCAGCTCAAACACAATTTCCGCATCGGTTTCACCAGAGCCATCATCATCTTCAGAAAGACTATTGCCAAGGGCATTTTGCAGGAGTAAATAAGTATCAAACGCCTCGCTAGTCAGCCTTATGCGAACAACTTGCCCAGCTTGCCCCGCCACCACATACACATCAAATCGACTACCATCATTGAGTTGTCCATCCTCGTCAGAAAGCATCCCAGTAATTTTGAAAGGAATGCTCAACGGTTGCGCATCATTCTGTTTTTGACTGGAGAATTGACCGATGGGTTGTTCGGCGACTCGGTAAGTAAAAGCCATCGTCGAAGCAACCTTTTTTCTACTGCCTTCAGACAGGGAATGAGCTTGAGCAGATGCTCCTAGAAGAAGAACCAGCAACGGCACAAATCTAAGCTGTCGAAACCTGTTACTCATCTCAAATCCTGCCTTGGTTAGCGTTTCGTCGATAAATGTGCGCTCAATTACTTATTCAAAATGGAACTATGATTCGTCGTACAGATCTCTACAGACATACAGCGGATAAGCCTTTCTTCCACTCTATTTCAAAGAAAATCAACGAAAACAGAAAACTATTGGTACTTACGGACGGCCTGCCGTCTGCCAATACAAAAGCGCGAAGCTTCAATGAACTTACGAGCAAATTACCTAGCAGAGCTATCCAAAATTTGATTTTATATTTGAATTTACAGACATCAATTGCGCTTTTTCTATGACTAAGATAGAAATACTCAATAGATCCTTTCTTGGCTTCAGCTTTGTGTAAAGACTTTGTAAGCGTTCTTAAAGCCTTTACAAATACCCTATGAAGTCCCTCAACTTAATCTTCTTTTGCCAGATAGTCTGAGTAGACTTACTTAGATATCAGACGTGTATTTTTTGACTTATACCGTCACTGAATTCACAGCTGAAATGTTGTGAATTAGTTTTTTGTTTCGACATCGAAGTTAGGGCTGTAGTCCGTTTTTGTACCCAGTGATAGCAATGTGCCGGGCGTTTAGATGCTTGGTCGCGGGATGAATGGCGACTCTTCCACGCTTCTAGACTTCCTTAAAAGGCACTCATATACAAAGCACCTGCATTCTGAGGTGGACAGAAATGTATCAGAAAGAGGTGATGAATATATAAAGGTAAGCGTTTCTCGAAGAGGCCATGCTGCAAACACCCCCTTCTCAGCTAGCATCTACTCAAAAGACGATTTCTCCCCAGGAGAAACAAAGTCCAAATGAGATCGCCTTAGATGCGCTGCGCCGCTACCGTCTCGATATCGATGGATTGCGTGGTGTGGCGGTAGTCGCGGTTATTCTGTTTCACATCAATACAGAATGGCTACCAGGAGGGTTTACAGGCGTCGATATCTTCCTGATTATCTCGGGCTACGTTGTTACTGCATCTATCCTCCGTTACAAAAGTGCGAACTTTGTAGCTTACATCACAGATTTTTACAAACGCCGGGTGCTTAGGCTCATGCCTGTCCTGTTGGTGTGTGTGCTTGCTACGGTGCTTTTGACGGCGCTGTTTGTGAGCCCAGGCGTGACGGGGCCAATCTTTACTGTGGCGGAGCGATCGCTCTTCGGCTGGTCAAATAATTACCTCATCGCTTCGAGTAGTGACTACTTCGGCATCGGCGCCGAGCTAAACCCACTGACCCATACCTGGACAATGGGGGTCGAAGAACAGTTTTACTTCATTTTTCCTACGCTGCTCTTCTGTTTGTATGGTCTCCGTCGCCCGGTTCAGACAAAGCGGCTGAATCTATGGCTCATGCTAAGTCTTGTCACGGTGTCTATTGCGCTTTGCCTGTTCTACTCAGCCAACATGCCAATCCGGGCTTACTACTTCATGCCGAGTCGGTTTTGGGAGTTAGCTGCAGGTTCGCTCCTGTACCTCTGCCTAACGACTTTCCCAAACCTTTTGCCAGTTGACGCGCCTGCTGGGCAAGCGAGCATTCAGCAGACGCCTCTGCGATCGCTCCGATGGAAGCTCAGGATCTTTCAAATTGCCGCTGCCTGTTTAATCCTCGGCGGCTTCGTGCTAATTTCTGCAGGTCCAGGGTTTCCCATCCCAGGCGCCATCCCAACGACTATTGGCACACTGCTGTTCATCTACACAGGGCTAAATCAGCAAAGTGTTTTGAACCGCTCTGTCACCCATCCTTTTTTAATTTACCTAGGAAAAATCTCCTATTCTCTCTACCTCTGGCACTGGCCGGTGTTTACGCTCTTTCGGTGGACCATCGGACTAGAGTCTATCTTTAGAATTTGTCTGGCTTTGTCGCTGACAATTGTTCTTTCCCTACTGTCTTACTACTATTTAGAGCAGCCCGTCAGAAAGTTAAAGCGGCTTCGACGACGGCAGGTTTTTGCTGGGGCTATTGCGGCAGTCTTCGTTGTCGGTTCGACGTGCGTAGTTTTGTCTGGGCCTGCAAAGGGGACTATGTATTTGGCGCAGCCATATGCAGAATCTAGCTGGTGGGTCTCTTCCGAAGAAGCCTTGGTAGAAGATACGACTATTACAGAAGAGAATTGCTGGAACTGGTTAGACAAGAAAAGTCATACGGTTTCGGCGGCGCAGCTTGACCTGTGCACGTTACTATCTGCCACACCAGATAGTCCACATTTGTTCTTGTTGGGCGATAGTCATGGATTCTCTTTTATTCCGATGCTGGCAGAGGTGAGAGCGCAAACGGGTATGGGCATGACCACCGTTGCGAATGCAGGCTGTCCGATTAGCTTGAATGTGCTAAGGCGGCGCGCTGAGGGAGGCATGTATACCAAGTGCAATGACTATGTTGTCAGCATGCTTGCGTTGCTGAGAGAGCGGGCACGTCCTGGTGATGTCGTTATGATTGCTGCCCGGTACAGGGCATACCTTACCGATGTACCACCCATTTCTCTAGAAGACACAGTTACCTACAGCGAAGGTGCCTACGACCTCTTTCAAGATGGCGAGCCAATTTCCAAAACAAACGCACAACAGCAGATTTCTGCAGATCTTGTTTCAATTGCTGACTCTTTCGCCAGTAGGGGCATTAACCTCGTTCTGACCGCTCCCTTGCCAGAACATCGGATGCGAGCGGAGCAGTGTTTACCCGTGTGGTTTAGCGCCGGAAGCGGGCTAAAGCCAGAGTGCTTCGTCAGCCGAACTGAAAACTTGGCTCATCGTCAGCCAATGGTTTCTATGCTGCAGGGGGTCGTAAATGAAACAACGCAGACTGCGCTCTGGGACCCCTTCGATGAGCTTTGTCCGGATGCGCAATGTTCACACTTTCGCGAAGCGGCGCCAATTTACCGGGACGATGATCATCTTTCTTTGTACGGCAGTAAGTCACTAGCTCCTAACTTCATTCAGCTGCTAAATCAGCCAGTGCTTAGAGCGCATCGTTCGGCTCAGACGTAACGTGATAGCAAGAACGTGGTGAAGCCAAAGCGACTATGGTTCCATGTAATGCCTCTAAACAAACGCAACATTTGTGCTGTTGAAGTCTACGCTGCTGACATTTTCTAAAATGGCTATCCCTTCAAAGGGGAGTGACTTCGGGTTGAGTTGCGTGGTAGGTTAGGTTCGCGTTTTTAGGAATGCAACCGCTCATAAAATTAGAATGTTCGCCAACAATGCTTTATTTCTAATCACTCTTCTGAGTTTTGGTTGTTCTGTTCTGATTGCTGCGACGCTCTCTGTAAGGCGTAAACTGCTAGTTCAGGGAAAGATACGTCATTGTCCTCAGCTATTTGGTGTAGCTTTCTAAAACTTTCAGCGATGTCTTCTGGTATTGTTCTCCCGCGGTTTTCCTTCAACCATTTGATCTGTCCATCAATTCCTCTATATGGATAGTCCTCTGGCTTTTGATAAACATAAACGTAAAAAGGCGACTTTGAATCATTGACTCCTTCTACTGAGAGATCAATCCCGGTGAGAGATGTTGAAATTTCATCAATCGGAATCGTAAATCTCTTCATAAATTGCTTTTCTGCTAATGCCTCTAGTTCCTCTGCTTTTGGTATGTTTACCTGAACACCTAATCCCTCTCGGTACATTCGAGCTAATCGTTTTGTGCTCTCTTTTCCACCCCAGTATGAAGAGTACTCGAGCACTGGCTTTGCTTCTTCGAACCTTCCCGCATTGAATAAGAGTTCTCCAGACATGAAGTGCGCACCCCAAATATCCGACAGCAAATAAAAGTCAAAGGAATATTTCTCGGCGATCGGTATGCAGATATCTTGAATATTTCGAAGATCTATCAGCGCTTCATCTACTTTCTCTTGTGTGTAGTTGATCTTCATTCTCGCTCTATAGGCATTGCAGACCCATTCATATCTCTCTGTGTAAACGGATGTGTCATCTGTTATGCCGGTTTTAGAGAAACTATGAATGGCTTTGTTTATGTTGCGAAGGCTTGCATCAGGATTCGACTCTGTTTGTAGCTCAGCCAAAAGCGACATGCTGTTTGCTGCAATGAGAGCAACTTCTGGAGCATCGCCAAAGGCCTGATTAGTTCGATCTATGGCAGCTACGATTTTCTCAAAGGATTTTTGCTTTTCTTCCTCGCTGTCGAAATTAGAAATATGATCTTTTAAGCTGATGTAAACTGACCTAAGCTTCCATAATTCGGTAGGAAAGGTATCGCCATTTCCGATTACGTCTAACCAGTCGGACAAGGCTAGATTGAAATAATTATTTGCAGCTTCCAGGTTGCTCAAATGGATTTTCTCCATGTACATGAGTCTGGTGTTTATTCTGGCCCTTGAGAGCTTAAATTCTACGTTGCTAGGCTCTAGCTGAATAACCAAATCAAGGCGCCTTCTAATGTTCAGCAAATTGCTGATGACCTCAGAAAGTGTTCCTTCCCAGCTTTCGTTAAAAACACAATTAGCAACGACATTTACAAGTGCGGCACCTGAGTGGGGCAACTTATCAGTTTCCCTTGCAACTTTGCAACCTGCTATTTCGTATTTGTCTCTTTCCTCTTGCGATAGCAAATTTTCATCAACAAGGGACAGATTACCTAAGTATGTGGACAGAGTACGTCTTAGTTCAATGTTTTCTTCATCTAAAGAAACTGCTCGTTGCGCAAAATCTACCGCTGAAAGCTGCTTTTCAAAGGCACCTTCGGTATTTCCTTTCTGTGTCAATAGCTGTCCGTAAGCATTCTCAACGATAGCAAATGATCTGAGCAAACCAGGACTTTCTTCTCCGCGATACCCTTCTATGAAAAAGTTGACTTCATCCAAAATTGCCTCGGCTGCATCGTTGTTTCCATAATTCATTTGATTCCAGGCATAGAAGACAGCCGTTTCATTCAGAAGTTGAAGCAGTTCTTGAGGTAGTTCTCTTGTAGATGCGATTTCTCTTGCGACTGACTTCGCTTCTTCAAAAGCTACACGGTACTCATGCTGAGCTCTAACGCTATCCCCTACTATTTCAGAAGAACGCCCGATCCTATATCGAGCTTGAGTATTTTGCCACGGGTTTGTGAGCTGACCGCTATTACTAACTATATAGTCATGATAAACAAGTAAAGAGTCAAAAAGACTTCTCTGAAATTGGGAAAACCCAACAATACCAATGTTTTGGTCTCCTTGAACAAGTCCGAAAATGTCATCAATAAGCCTTGTCATTGTAAATAAATTAGACTTAGCTTCTTCTTCCTGTAGTTCGGCAATCTTACGTTGTTCTGCTTCTGCCTGTTTAGCTAACAAAGCTTGCCCTGTAGCTTCCTCTGCTATCCTTTGTCCTTCTTCTGCTTGTTGCTCTGCTAAGAGTGCTTGTCCTTTTGCCGCCTCTTCTGCCTTTCTCCCTTCCTCGGCTTCTTTTCTACGCTCTTCCGCTAAAATCTGTTGCTTATTCGCTTCTTCTCTTTGCTCTTCCGCCTCTTCTCTCTGCGCTTCGGCCTCTTGCCTCTGCAGAAACGCTTCAGCAGAACTCTTTCTCGCCTTAGCCGCTTCCGCTTCTGCCCTATCTCGCTCTTCCCCTACTCTTGCCAAGGCCGCTTCTGCCCTCTGCCGCTCGCTAAATGCCCAATAGGTGAGGCCCGACATTGCAGTCATGAGTAATAATCCGGCGGCGACGGCGCCCTGTAACTGTCGGACGCGCTTTCGCCAGTTGATCGGTAGGTTGTCTCTAATCCAAGCCTCGTTAAAGACCTGCTGATAGATAGCATTTCTAACATGGAGCGTCTTGTCGGCGTCCCGCTTGACGACGCCTGATAGCTTTAGGTGAGACTTGATCAAAGACTGCTCCTCATCTTCAATCAGTACCTTCTCTCGCCAAATGTCTTTATAAATCGTCAGGGTCGAGTATAGGTCGGGTGCTCTTTGGGTGAGCATGTCGCGAACGAACTGGAGGTTATTGTCGCGATCGCTCATGCTGCCAAAGAAAGTCGTCGCCACCACACGGTCTATATCCGCCTCAGATAGCTCAGTGCCTGCCTGCTTAGATTCCGTCACAGCCTGACATAGCCGCTGGGTCAGGTAAGGGTGCCCGCCCGTCCAGTCCAATATTCGCTCTAGTAGCCGCTCTGCCCGATGGTCAGAAATGCCAAAGCCCGCCGCAAGCGGCATCGCTTCCTCCAGCGTAAAATCGGTGACATCTACACGCTCGCCCACGTTAAAAGGGGTGCGCTGCGGATTGCGAATGAGGTCCGCCGGGGTCGCCACGCCGATGAGAACGAAAGAAAGTCGGTTGAATGCCGGATTTTGGGCACGCGCCGTGTAGAAATATCGAATCGCGATGAAAAAATCGTCAGTAAAGTCTAGGCTGAGCGTCGTGTCGATTTCATCTACAAAAATCACAATAGGTTCTTCAATTTCAGTCAGAATGACTTCGCTGAAAAAGCGCGTCATTCTCTGAGAGAGACCTAGGTGCTCGTGGTCATCCCACCAGTCCAACAGATCGACATCTAAGTCAAATTGATCTTCTAGCTCGGTGAGCAGCCCCAAATACCATTCTTCTGCAGAGAGCTGAACGCCAATTGGCTGTAGGTCAATAATGGCCGTGCGCACACCCGACTGCCTGAGCGTTTCAGCCGTTTGCACCATCAGGCTAGATTTTCCTAGCTGGCGAGGGCTCAGCACATAAGAAAACGTCCGTTCTTGACACAGCGCCAACAACTGCCTGTCCGCCTTTCGAGGAATGTAAACGCCATTCCCCGCCTGAACAGTTCCCCCTACGGTGTAAATGTTTGTTTGTGTCATGTTATTGCTAGCTCAGTTCACCTAATTCCAATTGCCTAATTCCAACCGCCTGCTTCCAAACCACTTAACTCAAACCATCGAATTCAATTCGCACAATCAGGCTCTCCGCGAAACCAAGCAGCACCTAAACTAAATGCTGCTGAAAATACTGCTCGTAAAGGTTGCATCTCGGTACCACCTCCAGTCCGCTGTCACTGCGCCGTACGAGCCCAGCTCCTCGTAGCTTGAAGAAAATCCTTTCATCTACGCAGGTGTGCGTGCGAATTACTTGTAAAAACCCCTGTACGAGTTCTGGTTTGTCGTACATGCGGAAGAGATGGTAGCGCAAGTGATCTCCGAAAGGACCGCGTTCTTTGATCGCCTGAGAAAACAATGTTTGTGCGGTCATGGAGCGTCCTGCTAAGAGAAAGAGCGCTTTTCGTACTAGATATGGATGACCATTGACGAGTGCCATTAGCTGCTGTAGCTCGTCTGGTGCCAAGATATTGTTGTGCCGTCGGTTTAGCTCAGCGACCTGTTCAAAATTGAAGTCTGTCAGTTCCACAATTTGCCCCACGTTGAAGGGGGATTGGTTGAGATTATCGATGAGCTGATAGGGCTCTGTAGAGGTGACTAGGGCTAGATCTAGCTGTTTCCAAATGGGCTTGGTCGCCCGGTTGTTGTGCCAGCTGCGCAGCATGCCAAAAAAGTTGGACCGGAAGCTGGTATCAAACATGGTTTCTACTTCATCCATGGCCAACACTAATGGCTGGCCTAGGGTGGGGAGCAGATACTTGCCTACATAGCGAGAACACCGCTGGGTGTTGCTCAGGCGTCGTTTCCAGTAGTCGTCTACCTTGTCTTCTAGGTCTAGTTCATCTGTCAGCCACGCACAAAATTCTGGGAAAAAAGTATCCGGATCACTCAGCGCAGCCTTGTCAAAAAGCTGAAAGTCTACAAAGGCAATTTGCTTATTTTTGAGCCGGGCAGTATTCATCACCCGAGTGAGCAGTGAGCTTTTGCCCATCTGCCGAGGCCCTTTGATGGTGATGGTCACCCCTTGCCGCTGAATCGTTTCGTTGGCAATCTTGTCAAAAGAGCGAGCAATGTAAAACTGAGACTCGGGAGCCATCGTCCCTTCTGGAAGTTCTAAAAGGGCCGTACTTTTGCTTTGTGACATGGGCTGAGCGTAGGGCGCAGGACGAGGAATCGCAGCGGGTTTGGATCTTAAAATTTCTGCTTTGCGCTGAGGGGTGGCGATGGAAAGGTGCTCTCCGACTAGGGCTTTTTGCAGTTCAGTCAGTAAGTTGTTAGTGTCTTCTGGCCCTTCCCAAAAGGCCCAATTGATCGGGTCGAGATAGGCGCTCAGGGGATATTGAAACGGCTCTCGGTAAGCTAGCCGTACGGGCAAAATGACGGGCCGCCCACCGTTTTCGCGGGCCATTTCGTGGGCGAGCGATAGCTCTAGCTGAACCATCTCACTCCCCACTGATTTATCAGAAAGCAACACAATTAGGGCGTCTGCCTGTTGGATCTCGTTTTTAATCCGCTCGGCCCAAGGCGTGCCCACCAGCATGTTTTGGTCAATAAAGGCATCGTGGTGCGATCGCAAACTCTCAAAAATCTGCAGCGCAATCGGCTCATCGGGTTCTACATCTCGCTTGTAGCTGATAACCACTCGGGCGCGCTTCACTGGCTGAGCCATGGCTGCAGGCACAGGTGGCGAAGTCGGAGCCGGAGCCTGCGACGGAAAATGAGGCATCGCCACCTCGCCTTTCCGCTTTAGCACCGGAATGTGCGCCTGCGCAGTGCCATGCAGCTCCAGCGAATTGCGCCCGAGCTTGTAGGCAAAGTCGACATCTTTCCCCGCGCCCAACCCTCGGTAAAATCCTTCCGCAAAGCGAATAGCCGCAGTATCTCCGACCGGCTGAACCATCCCAATCACCGCGTCGACATGCTGGGCAATGGCATCTGCCTGAGGCTCAGAGTAGCAAGCATTCAAAACAACGCATTCGACCTGCGTAGCGAACAGCTCAAATAGATTGGCTAATGCCTCAGCGCTCACCAGCTGATTGGTTCCATCGTTGGCTTCAAAGACGAGTCCTTGGGGGCCTTCTCCATGGCCGCAAAAATGAACGATTTCTGGGTTGTAATCTAAGAGTGCCTGCTGAATATCGCTAGGACGTGTTGCAGGCTGCGTCTTGATCTCAAACTGCTCTCGCTGCTTGGCCCGGCGCAATACGTCGTCTATTTCTCTCACCTCTTCATCTAAGCGCAAGCGCTGAGTACTCCTTGGGTTAGACGCTAAGATCAGAATTCGACGCATAGTGAACAGGCCAAATGTGCTGTACTACTTTAGGGCGAAACCAAACCTTTTCCGCTAGAAAAACGCCAAATCAAAAAAACGTAATTAAATCTGAACGTTTAGATAAACCTACGGCAAAGCTGAAGACGTACGAGTGAAAATAAATACTTTTTGAAGGCGATTTGTACTGATGTAAAAAGAGCCATCACTCCTAACCTTTTACACACACTCAATAGCAACTTATCTTTACTGACCATTGCCAATCAGAATGAATGGTGACCAATAGTAAGGATGACTGAGTCGTGACCAAGTTTGGGTTTCTGTTTCCTCGGCGAAGCCTATGAGTCGGAAGCCCCCGCGAGGAACTGTTTCGGAACCTTCTCCTTGATTGATCAGGGTGAGCTGCGCCTGACGGAGGGCTTCTGCCTTAGTGCTATTGGTTTCTAGAAGGTTGCTATAAAAGGTGCTCATGAGAGTTTGGGTGCCGCCGTCGTCTACGGCCCAGAGGGAGGCGATCGCTGCATTCGCACCGGCATTTTGCATCAAGTATCCAAACCCTAAAATCTCTTCTCCTGTTTCGTCTTTACCGCCAAGTCCGGTCTGGCATGCGCTCAGGACTACTAAGTCCAAGTCGCTGAAAAACCACTCATCCTGTACTTCTTGTAGGGTGATAATTTCACCATTGCCTAGCAGAATGAAGGAGTCGAGAGGACTGCCCGGTAAAAAAGTCGCATGGGTGGCAAAGTGAACGATGGGGTAGTCGTTCATGCTGGGTAATATGCTGGCTTTGCTAAAGTCCGGATCTCTGTATACGGCACTTTCGGGCTGTAGGGTTTGTAGCGATTCAACTTCTACGCCTGCAAAGGGCAATCCCTGCAGGCCAAAGGTCTGTTCACCCACAGCAATTTCGTATCGAATCGTTGAATCTGTAAATGCGCCCGCCAGGATTCGGCGCTCGGCGGGTGGCTGAGCAGTGAGGTCGTCAAGAGATGCGGCAGTAATATTGTTGACTTGAAACTGCGTGATTAACCAGCTGTTGCCGTCGTGCAGGGCGGAGAGGGGAACGTATCGCAAGGCGCCATCAGGTGCGTAGAGAATGGTTTTAGCTTTTGCCTGAGCTAGCTGTGATTCGATGGGGCGAATCAGCCAGTCGTAGAGCTTTTGCCCGTTGGGACGAGGGTCGCTAGCAGGGCTGCGAAGCTCTTTCCTAAAGTCTTGAATGGTTTGATTCAGCTCAAGGCGAGAAACGTGGACGGTGGTGTGGGTTGGGGGTGCGCCGGGTGCGACAACAACTAGCTCTAGCCGGTCTTCTAAAATCAGTGGGTATAGGAGAATGCTCTGCGCTTTCATATCGCGCAAATTCTGGGAGATATCGGGTAGCCGGGAGAGGCTAAGGCTTTGTTCTCTGGCGCTGTAGCTGAGTGCTTCAATATGTTTGAGAATATCATCGCGACGACTGAAGTTCCGATAGGTGCGGACGATGTCTCTCTGCTGCCTGTCGAGCTGGGCTTTGCGTTCAGTTTCTGTAGGGGTGAGCGGACGGTTTAGATTTCTGAGCTCCTGAAGGGCTTGGGCGATCGCAATTGCCGATGCATTGATCTGTTCGTACGCGTTCCAAATCTGCTGTTCGGAGATAGTGCGCTCTATCCCCGTCTGAGTATTGTCATTGCCGCGGACACCGCGTAAGTAATCGTCTAGTTCTTGTACTTTTAGCAAGTCAATGACTCGCTGGGCTTCAAGAATGCGATCTTGCTGCAGCAGCAAGTCTGCCAATCGCCGATAGGTGGGGGTAATGCTATTGAGATAAGACTGTTGTAACTCGCTAGGTAAGCTCGTAAGGTTGTCACGGATAGATTCGTGACGTGTGACAGACTGTTTGTAAAACAGGATAGCGAGGACCGGCTGTTCTGCGGCTTCGTAGAGCTTGCCGAGGTTGGCGAGAACAGTGCTCTCTCCCTGTGGGTCACCCGCGAGCCGAAACTGACTAAGCGCAGATTGAGCAAGTATTTGTGCCTGCTCTAGGTCGCCTTGGCGAGCGGTGAAATCGGCGAGGCTATTTAGTCTGCGGCCAATCGTGGTAGGGTCTTGGCTGGCTTGTGCGTGGGTGAGGGCGCTCTGATAGGCCGCGATCGCTTGTTCTAGCTGTCCTTGCTGTCCAAAAAGGCTGCCCAGCTGCGCCTGTAGATGACTCTGTAAAAAAATATCGCCAGATTCTTGAGCGATCGCTAGCCCTGTTCGGGTGCTGATTAGCGCCTGATCTATGATGCCTAATCGTTGATAGACTGCGCCTTTTGCCGCTAGGATTGTGGCTTTGGTGTGGCCATGCTCTGCAGTGAGCGTCAGCGCTTGGTCGAGATACTCAAGTGCCGTTTTGTAGCGGCCTAGGGCTTCATAGGTGCCGCCAAGGTTGGTGAGCGTAGCGGCTGTCGTGGCATCATTGCCAACGGATCGCTGTATTTCCAGGGCCATTTCATAGGCGCTGAGGGCTTTTCCGTAGTTGGCTTGGAGGTAATGCAGGCCACCTAGACCATCCCAAGCTTTGCCAAGTTGTGAGGGGTCCTGTGCGCTTTCGGCAAGTGAGCGGGCTTGCCGGTAGCTATTTTGCGCGTTGTCGTACTGGCCCTGCGCTTCGTAAAAGCTACCCAGATTGTTGAAAAGGCTGGCGCGATCGCCTGCATCTGTGATGATTTCGAGGGCTTCCTGATAGCGCTGCTCAGCTTCTTGAGCGCGGCCTGTCTGCTGGGCGAGCAAGGCGAGGTTCGTGAGTATTCGACCTTCACTGACGCGGTTGTTGACAGCTTTCGCTAGGGTAAGCGCCTGTTGATAAAACGTTTTCGCTTGGTCTAGCTCACCCAGGGTATAGTAGGCAATGCCTAGATTATTGAGGGTGCGACCCCGGTAGAACTGTCGGGCCAGAATGCTTTCCGGAGAAGATTGCTGGAGCGGGGTTTGCCAGTGGGTAAGTGCCTGGTTGTAATGGGCGATCGCACTCTCTATGTCGCCGAGCTGACTATGGACTGCGCCGAGGTTGTGCAGGGCATCGCCAGTAATAATTTGTTGCCTGTAATCTGTTGTCTCTGCTGTTGTAGAGAGCTGCTGTAATGCGGATTCTAGAAGGCTTAGCGCCCTGGTAGGGTTGTTTTGCCTGCGATGTACGAAGCCTCTGTAGGTGGCGACTTCAGCTAACCCCAAATTATCTTGCAGGGTTTGATAATGCTGCTGCGCGCTATCGAGCTTGGCAAGGGCCGTGTCGTAGTCTGCAAGGTTGGCGTAGGTATGGCCAAGCTGGCTGAGGATACGAGCTTGGGCGGGTAGGTCGCTTTCAGCCAGTGCGAAGGCCTCTTGGTAGACGGCGATTGCCGGGTGAAAATCTCCCTGCTGGAAATGGCGGAAGGCCTTTTGTTCTAGAGAGAGAAGTTCGCTTTCCTGTGAATTGTTTTTGTGCCCTCTCATGTGAAAGATGGGTTCCTCTGCTATGGCCTGGGATGAGAATGCCGACGGAGCTTGTAGAATCAGGCTGGTCAGGATGATTGCTGAGGATGTATTCCACATAGCCCTGCTCTGAAAAAAACATGAACTGGTTAGACGCCGTTTGTATGGGCGTGCTTAGAAGATAGTTGCAGGATCGTAAAAACTGAGCCGCTCTATGCCAAGGCGCTGTCCTTGCCCATTATTGCCTGGGGGAAAGGCGGTTGCTTCATAGAGATAAATGCCATCTACAGGATTTCGATGGGCTTTGAGTGCAACGGTGATTTCATTTCCTGGAGAGATCGGTGGATCGAACACAACGGTCATTGTTTTCTCATCTGTGTCGTTAGCGACTAGGCCTAGGGAAAGTTTGGTACTGCGATCGCCCTGGATGTAAGCGTAGGTATCTCGAATGCTAAAACTGGGATAATCTCGACCTTCTACCTGCGAGAACACAACTTCCTCAAGAGACTCGCCCGCATTTTCAGGAATCGAAATATTGAATCGATATTCTGACTCGCGATACTGAGTATCGTTAGTGACTCTCACGCCAGTAATGCGAGGCGGGCCACTAAAGAAAGATCGGGGCACTGCCGCTGGAATAGGCGTTGCCTGAGGTGGTTCCGGCATCTGCGGTATGTTGTTGAGGAAGGTGTTGATAGGGACTGCCAAACTGAACCCATCTCGAACAATGGTTGTGTCAAACTCTGAATCAGGCAGATAAATCTCTTTGCCCTCTGCTCGACCGTGGATGCCGACGACATTACCCTCTTCGTTGATGACCGGTCCGCCACTCATGCCTTGTCTGGCGGTTCCCGTGTAAATCAACCCGTATCCCCCAGGCAGCGGTCTTGGTGAGAGTCCCGAAATATTCACAGAGATGAACTGATAGATGTATGGGATGGCTTCTCCTGATTGCGGCCATCCCGCGACAAAGGCCGGGTCGCCTTCTAATACCCTGTCAGAATCTCCTAGGGGAACGACACCGTAGTTCTGTTCGCTTGTGAACTTGGCAACGGCTAAGTCGCTGTTGGCAAGCGGGTGGATGTCATCCGGCGCGAGGCGATAAATAGCTTCGTCTGTCGTAATCACCTCGTATTCATCAGGGGTTGCCACGACGTGCTTTGCTGTCAGAACGTAGTAACTATCTCCCTGTTTTTCAAAAATGACTCCTGAGCCTGGGCTCTGACCGTTGATGCGAACGGTGCCTTCTTTTACGGTCGTACTGATGAAGCTAGGCTCTAGCGATAGTACAAAGGGCACCGCGAACAGAGTGTGAGCTGTCGCGCTGGCAGCAAGCGCACCAGCGGCAAGTATACTAAACCCTATGAAAAAAATAGTTGGCGATTTTATCATTGTTTTTATCTCTTTTGAGCAGTCGTTGGTAAAGGGGTTAACTCTTTGGTCGTGCCCTTTCTTTTTCGCAGGTGTCTTGAGTAGGATTGTTGTAGCTGCCGCTCAAGTAGCGAGATAAATCAATGTAGGCATTACAGCCAGTGTCGGAGATTGGGCCGCCTGCGATTGGGAGCCGAATGCGTAACACCTGTTGAAGGGCGACACGTGGACGTTGGGTTTGCGCTAAGTTCAACAGACGGTTGAGACAACGCTCACCTTCTCCCTCTGTGGCACAGACGACGAGCTGTCCGTCCATTCTGCCAGTGGTGATGTGGCTGAAGTTACCATCTTCGTAAGCTGCTTGAAACCGGTGGACGCTGGCTTCGCAATCTGCATCTGGGGTGTCTTCTACGGCGATCGCCTCCGTATTCCAATGGATAATCGGTACGCTGATTCCCTCAGTTCGAGCAGATGTCGTAAGGGCTCCGTTGCTTCGTTCGCAGGCAAAGGTAACAGCTGCTGGCTGAGCAGTGCTTTCGGTTTCTTGCCCTGGTGCTGTCTCTGACGCAGCTGAGGGGTGAGCTAACCTGAGCGAGCTTAAACAAGCCAAAGGAGCTGCGATCACAACTCCTATGAAGACTGCAATACAGTATTTCATGGTGTGATGACAGAGAAAAGAATTATCTTTATATTGCGCCGTATCTGCGGGCCTTTCTGTGAAAAGCCTCAAGCTGTAACAGTTGTTTGTACGTTTAAGATTACATTGAAAGGATCGATAACTGAAGTACCCCTAGGGGTAATGTATCAACTTATGCCATCTGTCTTTTAATGAGCTGTTTGAAGACGCCTGGTTGGGCGGCAAGTTCGTCGAAGCTGCCTTGCTGAACGACGCGGCCTGACTTGATGACGTAGATGCGGTCGGCGTTGCGGATGGTGCTGAGGCGGTGGGCGACCACAACGCGGGTAACGTTGAGGGCGTCTAGGCTTTCGCTGACGATGGCCTGGGTTTTGTTATCTAGGGCGCTGGTGGCTTCGTCTAGTAAGAGAATGTTGGGGTTGAGGGCGAGGGCACGGGCGATCATCAGGCGCTGGCGCTGGCCGCCGGAGAGGTTGCCGCCGCCTTCGCTGATCACGGTGTGCATCTCCATGGGAAAGCTGCGAATATCGTCGGCAAAGCCTGCCATTTCGGCAGCGTGCCAGGCGTCGTCGAGGGTGATGAGGGCACCGCCAGAGATATTTTCAAACAGGGAGCCTGCGTTGATGCGGCCATTTTGTAGCACGACGCCGAGCTGACGGCGAATGGCCGTAATGTCTAGGCCGCAGACGTCTTGATGGTCGTAGTACACGGTGCCAGATTGTGGCGTTTCGAAGCCTAGCAGCAGGCGCAACACGGTCGATTTGCCGGAGCCGGAGGGGCCGACGAGGGCGATGAATTCACCGGGATGGATCTCTATGGTGACGTCGTTAAGGATGAGGGGGCCGTCTTCGCGGTAGCGGAAGGTGACGTGGTCTACGCAGATGCGGCCAGTGAGCTTACCGGGGTCGGCTTTTTGGCTGTCGGTTTCGGGGGTGGCGGCAAGGATGGGCTGCGATCGCATCCACAAAGGCACCACTTCCAGCACTTCTATGACAGTGCGGCTAAGGCTGGTTGCCCCGCTAATGAAGATGGCAAATGCCGCGCTAAAGGCCAGAAAGGTGCCGCTGGAGAGCCCGCCCGCCCCGGAAGGATCTACCAAGCTGGTGGCCAGGCCAAAGAGCCCGATGGCCGTCAGGGTGGGCATGGCTGTGTTAAATACGCTGACCGCATCTTCCAACCGCTGGGTGCTGAGATCGAGGCGCAGCTGTTGCTGATATTTTTGGCCCCACTGGGCAAAGGCCCTGGGTTCTGCGCCCGCAATTCTCAGCTTGGAGACACCGTTAATTAGCTGCACCATCAGCCCGTAAAGCTCGCCGTCGAGTTCTAGCAGGGGGCGCTGCTTTTTAAGCAGGAAGGTACCCGAGATGATGGTGACGCTCATGACGAGCAGAGCGACGAACAGGCCGAGGATGGCGAGCCTAGCGCTGTAGTAAAACAGTAGGCCCAGATTTAGCAGGGCGAAGGCACCGGAGAGCAGAGCGTCGAGGGCGGTGCCGCTGAGCTTGCGGCGAATGGCGTTAATGCTAGAAACGCGCGCTTGAAGATCTCCGGTGGCATAGTCTCGAAAAAATGACGGGTGCAGCTTTAGCAGGCGGTCCCAGACGGCGGCTTGGAGGTTGACATCGGAGCTGGTTTCGAGGCGCATAGCTGCGATCGCCTGTGCAAACTGAAAGCAGGTGCGCCCAAAGGCAACTGCGAGTAAGACAAGCCCCAGCTGAATCAGCAGGCTCTGGCTACCGTAGGGAATCGCATCATCGATCAGTACGGCGGTGGCCTGGGGGATGGCCATGCCCAGCAGGCTCATGCCAACACCGGTCGCCAAGATCATCCAGAGATCTCTTTTGTGACCGTAGAAGGCAAACTGCAACAGTTTTAGAGCGTTTAGCTTTCCTTCTGGGAGTGGCCGGTAAAAGACGAAGGCCTGGGGGTCGAGCTGGTTGGCAACGGCTTCGGTAACGGGCTTTTTGTTGAGGGTGATGGGGTTGAGCAGTTCGTAGTGGCTGTTGTTGACTGGCAGTAGGGCCATGGGGCTGTGGTCTTCGCGGGTATAGACCACCATGGGGCCGCTGTCTTGGTGCCACCAGGGGCCGCGTAGCAAGATTTTGCGGAGGCGGAGCTGGGAGGCGCGGGCGATCGCTTCGAGGGGTTCTTTGACCTGTTGGAGATTTTCAGAATCGTTGGGTGGAGAGATGGTGACGCCTAGGGCATGGCCGACTGCGCCAGCGGCTACTAGCAGGGGCGTTTTGGCGGAGAGGTAGCTATCGTCTTCGGGCTGTAGGAGAGAGGCCAGGCCGGTGAGGGTCTTTTTGGCTGTGTTTTGGTTGAGCTGTTGCTTTTGTTGAAACTGTTGGAGATCGGTTTTGTCTTGCGCAGTGAGAATATCTTCTACGACCTGAAGGGCGTATTGGTGAAATAGGGAGATACCTGAAAGGATTGCTTCTGTTGGACTTGTTTTTCCTGAAGAGATTTTTTCAAAAGAGTTTTCTCCTGAAAAAATCTCTTCAGGAGAGATGACTTCCATCTCAAGGTCACTGCTTGCCTGCAGCCAGCTGCCCGTACCCATGGGAAATAGGCCCTGATCGGGTGTCAGCGGTGCGTCGGCTTTT
>JBCBIK010000012.1:0-53064 GCA_038524545.1 Cyanobacteria bacterium J06623_4
CTATCTACTAAGTCGTTTATTTTTTTGATAACAGCAATCACAAGAATACTCAGTGTCGCGATCCTTTGTTGCCCATCAATAATTGTCCTGACTTCATCGTCATTTTCTCTCTTTAACACCAGCGCACCCATGTAATGGCTGTTTTTTGGGCTGTCTTGCGCATCATGTAAGTCAATAATATCTAGCCACAAATCCTCCCAGTTATCTTTCTTCCAAGAATAGTCTCTTTGGTATCTAGGCACTCTGTATATGTAGCCGTTGCTAAACAGCCCGCTAAACCTAGCAGTATTGGTATTTAACAAATTAGCGCTTGCCATAGCCATATTTCATAAAAACAGCGTTATTTTAGCCAAGGCGCGGTTACGTTATCTAGCTGATTGCATTCAGTCTCTGTAATCGACCAGCCCAGCGCGCCCGCATTTTGCGCTGCTTGCTTTGCGTTCTTCGCGCCAGGGATAGGGACAACATTGCCCTTAGCAATGAGCCAATTCAGCGCAACTTGAACCTGGGTTTTGCCATGGGCTTCGCCGATAGCTTGGAGTGAGGCTAGCACGGGCTCTATTTTTTGTAGACCTTTCTTGCTGAATTTGGGATCGAGGCGGCGCGCGCCTGAGGGTTGTAGGTCGCTGGCCACAGTGTACTTGCCGGTGAGCAGGCCTTGAGCGAGTGGGCTGTAGGCCAGAAGGGTCATTTCTAGGTTTTGGGCGGCTTCCATCACGCCGTTGGTTTCTATGTTGCGGTGGAGGAGGGAGTACTGCACCTGATTTACGGCTAGGGGAATGCCCCGTGAGGCTAGGTAGCTGTGGGCCTCGCGCATTTGCTTGGCCGAATAGTTGCTCACACCGATGGCCTGGATTCGCCCCTGCTCCACCTCATCGGCAAGCGCATTCATCAGCGTCTCTTGCCCCATAAAGAAATCGAAAGGCCAATGCACCTGATAGAGCGTGACAGAAGGGCGCTTGAGGCGCTTCAGGCTCGCCGTGATAGCATCAGCAACCGACTGCTTCGAAAATCGCCAGGGCAAGGGCATGTACTTCGTCGCCACAATCACTTCTTGATCGGTGCCTTGAATGAATTCACCAATCAGCGTTTCGGATTTGCCCAAGCCGTATACTTCTGCCGTGTCCAAAAAATTGACACCCGCGCTCAGCGAAGCATGAAAAGCTGCCCGCACATCGTCGGCGCCATAGGCACTGCCATACTGCCAAAAGAGAGAGTCGCCCCACGCCCATGTCCCCACGCCTAAAGCAGGGACTTCAGGGCCGTTGGGACCGAGGGTAACGGTTTGAAAAGCGGTCAGACTTGCCATGGAAAAACAAGGGTGGGGGTCAGTCTCTTTAAGGTAGCGGGTTCATTCCGCTTAGTCACCCTGCTCTGAGATGAGAAAGTCGACAAACTGTCTGGCGGTTCTGCCGGAGCGGCCGTTGTGGCGGGTTGCCCACTGCCTGGCTCGCCATTCTAGGTGCTCTGCGTCGACAGTGAGGCCTGCCTGCGCGGCTAGCTCGCGGACAATCTTGAGGTAGGTGGGTTGGTCGGCTGGGGTGAAGGTGAGCGTGAGGCCAAAGCGATCGCTAAACGAAAGCTTTTCTTGAACCGTATCCCAGGCCTGGATTTCATCGGCATCCTTCGGCCTAGGCCGCTCATCAAAAAATTCGCGCACAAGATGCCGACGGTTTGACGTTGCATATACAACCACATTCTGCGGTCTGGCTGTCACACCGCCTTCTAACACCACCTTGAGTGCCTTAAAGGCTTCATCGTCTTCTTCAAACGAAAGATCGTCAACAAAGATAATGAACTTTTGGGGTGCCTGACTGAGAGGTTCAACAATTTGCGGCAAACTTCGCAGGGCTGACTTAGGTACCTCAATCAGGCGCAATCCTTGATTCCGATACTCATTGACCATAGCTTTGACCAGTGAAGATTTGCCTGCGCCCCGGCTGCCATATAGCAACACGTTTTGAGCGCGGTAGCCACGCAGCAGGGAGCGTGTGTTTTGCACCAGCTGCTGCTTTGGGTGGTCGTAGGCAATGAGCTGGTCGAGCTGGATTGGGTCGGGTAGTGAAACGCCGACTAGCTGGCCGCCGGTTGGTGCGCTCTGCCAGCGGAAGGCTGCAAACTGGCCAAAGAGCCCGGCGCCGTGGGTGAAGTAGTAATTGGCGAGGGCTAGTGGCGCCTGGGTCCACTCCAGCTCGTAGGGAAAGGTCACCGGTAGTTTGGCTTCCGAAGCAGGCTGCATTACCGGCGGCGGGACGCGATCGCATCGCTGCTGTGTCCACTGGCTGAGCTGCTGTAGCGGCAAGTGATAAAAATCATGCAAAATCGCAAGATCGTGATGAACTGCAGCCAATAGACCAGGTGCCATGTGGGCCGCGAGGTCTGCTTCGGATGTGGGCTTGGTGGGGAGCCGTTGCGACTGCTGGGAGAAGGCATTGTCAGCAGCCAAGACGTGATTGATCAGCTGGGTTTGCCAGCTTTGGGACGAGTAGGATTGAGATGGATGGTTTTGAGGTGGATGCGTTTGAGACGAGTTTGCCAGCGCCGTAAACCACTGGCCATAAGCAAGAGAGCAAGCGATCGCACCTTCAGTCGCCGTTTCGTTAGGAGCCACTAGCGCAGTCAGCAAATTCAGCAGCGCCTTGCCGATATCGCTAGCAAACACAGACTGATATAGAAGCAACGAGGCCGCCTGCCGACGATAGTTTTGAATTGTTGCGATCGCATCCCCATCCAAACCCATAATCCGGTTCCAGCAGTGTGTCTCCTTCTATCCTATGACTTCCTATGCTGTTCTTATTTGCTAGCGAACAACCTCCTGCCGATTGACCTGCGGTGGCGAGAAAGTACTACCGGAAAGGTTAAGGCATTTTTCAAGCGACCTGTATCTTCGCAGTCTCACCGTATAATCCCAATTATCCCAACAAAAGCAGCCTTACCGGCTGACAAAGGAAACATCGTGATACCTTTTGCCCCTCTAGTCACTCTGCTGTACGGCGTGCTTGCGATCGCAGGCGGCGCCATTGGCTACAAGCAAGCCGGTAGTCAGGTTTCGCTCATTTCAGGCTTTATCAGCGGACTGCTGCTATTGATAGGCGCATACCTGATGTTTGGCGGGGTTCGGCTAGGGCCGATCTTATCTGCGAGTGTCAGCCTGCTGCTGATTATTGTCTTCATTGCAAGACTGATCAAAACGAAAAAGTTTATGCCTGCTGGCCTCATGGTGGCCGTTGGCATCATTAACCTCATCGCACTGTGGGCGACGCTACCTGCCGTATAGGCGCTCAGCACGTTCCGAACTACTCAATATCGGCTGTCGCTACTGAATACCAATAAAACTAAATACTTACAGTACGGATGTCGGGCGCAAATCGAGTTGCTAGGCTGTATGCACGGGCGCATCAGTAAGTTTACTTACGATTAATTACGCAAACCTCTATAAGGTTTGTAACGGTGTGAGAAAATCAGGTGTACTGACATACGTATTTCGTCTGCAATATACACCGCCTCACCAGTCAGCCTAATTTCTATCCTGAACTTCTACCCACGAGCTTATAACCATGACAGCAAGGCTTTTAGAAGGCTACAAGAGCAAGAATTCCTGCCGCTACTGCAATGCAAACAGACTGGTTACGAACGGGTCAGAAAAAGATGATGCAGTCGTTTACTATCACTGCCTAAACTGCAACTCTCAGTATTTTGAAACTGCTGAAGAGAAAGAATATTACAAGCAGCAAGAAGGCGACAAGAAAGAGAAGAAAGAAGCTAACTCACTGGGCATTACGCTGATCATTTTGATCTTCGCGGTGATCCTATCTGTCACACTCTCTCGCAATGAGGAAGAGCGCAACCGGACGCTTCAGCCTACGAGCAGCGTTGAAACACTTACCGAGCACATTGGATAGACCATCGTATGAAAGGAGGGTTATTTCCAAGCGAAATGCCCTCCTTTCAGCTCCATAGGCTCACTCCTAACCAATCAGGGGGTCTCGGACGCTTCGCTTTCTGAAGCGTCATCCACTGAGGCCTCGTCAGGTGCCTCAGTGGATGGTAATGCTGATTCCGTCGAGTCTGCTTGTGGCGTCTCAGCTTCTGACGACGCTCCTTCAGCAGGTTCGGTCTCTGATGTCTGTGCAGATGGAGACTCCGCTTCTGATGATTCGGCTTCAGACGATTCGGCTTCTGATGATTCGGTCTCTGCCGACTCTTCTTCTGGTGACGCTTCTACGACTAGCCATTCTACCGTTGGCCGATTGATAGCATTCTCAATGCCACCTGAGAGCACGTGAACTGTCGCCGTTGTCGGTTCCTCAGCGACATCCGCCTCTGAGCTAACAGCCTGTGCGTAGCGCCTATCTCCACTAAAATCACTGCCCCCCAAGTAAAACGCGTAGTCTGTGCCATCTACAGAAAGTACAACGCTGGCTTCTGGATCGGATAGGCCAAACTCTTCTAGAGTATCTGCCTCTACGGTGAGGGTGCGGCTAGCGGGACTGGTCAACTGACTGAGTAAGAAGGCGATCGCACCGCCCTCCGCCATCGCCTGACGCGGCATGGTCATTTGCCAAGTGCCATCGTCTTGCTTTTCAAACGCTAGTTCCTCTGTGTCCTCCTCTGCTTCAGCAGAGCGGGTCAGTGAAAATTGCTCGATGTCTTCTTCTTCGAAGGGAAAAAGCTTTTCGCCCTCCCCTTCTTCACCAGCAACAATGCTGCCTGCAGGTGTACCAGGATCAGCACCCTGAGAAGTATCAGTCTGACGATTTTCAAAGAGTAGAACGGCACCACCTAGAGCGATCGCACTCACCAACAGCACCAACGTTCCGCGATTTAGCATAGTCACCTCACATTTTGACAGGCTTACCCTACCGCTTTGCCTGCCCCATTATCTCTATCGCCATCTTTATCGTCGGCGCGCCCACAACGTGCCCGCCCCAATCAGGCCCAGCAGCGGAAACACGACCAGCGCCAGCAACATCAGCATAATTTGCTGCTGCAAAGTCATCACCAGGCGTCGGTTCGTGGGCTCCTTAGGCCGAATCGACAGCGTAGGGCTTTCGATCTGGCTAAGCCAGCTCACCGAGTTTAGAAATACATCCCCGTTCAGCTGTTGGTCAAACAGGCCATCAGTCGCAAAGCTAGAATTGCCAATCACTACCATGCGTGCTTCAGTAGATGCGGCGTCTTCCGTTTCTGAAGTAGGCGTTTCTGCGCTAGGTTCTAAAGCTGGGCGAGATAGGGCCACACCCAGTGCGAATGGCCCTTCCGGCGGCTTAGTAGCATCGACCGTGATCTCTGTGCTCTCCGCAATCGGCTGCGCATGGCTGTTTTGATTGGTAAACAGCAGCGGTGACTCTTCTACACCGGTCACTTCTCGAATTTGGAGCGGGCGGGCCACCGGAAAAAACGAGCGCCCCTGCTCAAAAGGTTCTGTAATCGGATGGTCGCCGTAGTCAGTGACCAAAGGTGCCGCAGGCCCCAGACCCACCAGCTGACCACCCCCAGAAGTATCGATCACAATGGTGTCCTCAGGTACCACCCCCCACTGGCTCATGAGCACTTCCAGCCCAGTCTCCACCTGAGGATCGATCAACACAAACAAACTTCCGCCCGCTTCTAGATAGTCACGAATGGCGATCACCTCAGCCTCAAAAAATTCCTGCTGAGGCCCCGCAATCACCACAACATCAGCATCTTCTGGCACACCGCCCGTCTCCGCAAGGTTTAATGGCGCAACCGTAAAGTTTTCATCCTGCAAGCGGCTCGCAGCCTCGAACAGGCCTGCCTTTGAGCCATCAATGGCATACTCACCGTGCCCCTGCAAAAAGTACACCGTCGCCACCTCAGACTGGCCTAGCTGAGCTAGCTTATTGGTTAGCTGTCGCTCATTGAGCCGTTCCTGAGGTCCAACGCGCTGCACAAGCAAGAGCCTATCTCCCGACTCACTCCCCGTAGGCTCAGTCTGCAAAAAGACTTCGCCACCGGTTTCTACTCCGGCACGCTGGGCGAGCTGAGGCTGCGCGTAGGGATCGACATACTCATAGGAAAAATCGCTGTTGTATCGGCGATAGTTTTCTAATAGCTGCTGATCGATAGGGTCGGGAACCGGGCTAAAAATTAGCAGCTTAGCCGGGCGCTCTAATCCAGCGACCACCGTTTGGGAAGCCGGAGAGAGCGTCAGCAGCTGCCCATCGGTAAAGTCTGTGCGACTGTCGTAGCGGGCACCGAGGAAGTTGATCAACCCCAAAATGACTAAGACTGACAGTACCGAAACAGCCGCGTTGGTACCTGCCTGAGTAGAGCGACGTTGCCAAAAAGCCAGCTTAAAGACACTAAAATCGCCCGCTGCGATGCTGGCAACCATCATCATCAGCCCGATCACCAGTAACGCGACTGCTGTCAGCGTCCACCCGACCAAAATGCCGACCACCAAACCAGCACTGAGCAGAGCCAGCGCGGGCCAAATGAGATATTTCAAAATGGTTGGAAGGTCTTTCATAACTTTAGGAACGATGGGCGAACGTTACGAACGCTGAAAGCGTAGCGTATCTATCGACTGAGCCGTTAGGAATAGCCCCAGAACAATGTAGCTCACGAACAAAACCAGACCGCTCGTATCAAAAATGCCCTGGGTGAAGTCGCTGTAGTGGGTGAGCAGAGAGAGGTGGCTCAGGGCGTCGCCCACCGGACCCGGCAGAGAAGTTGCGATCGCATCCACCACCCACAGCACCAGCACCACCCCAAAAGTCATCACCGCCGCCAGCACCGTACTTTCTGACAGAGACGAGATAAACATACCGATAGAAAGCACTCCAGCCGCCAGCAGCAACAGTCCAGCGTGGCCCAGCAGCAAAATCACAATGGGAAACCCAGGCTCACTCGCGCTGACCACCACCAGCTGCAAAATAAACAGCGGCAGCAGCATCGCAGCATAAAATTTGACGACGGCCAGCAGCTTGCCCAACGCAACCACCCAGTTTGTTAGCGGCGATGTTGCCAATAGCTCCAGGGTGCCTTGCTTACGCTCCTCAGCGTAGAGACCCATCGAAAGCATCGGCAGCACAAACATCGACAGCGAACCCAGCAGATTTAGATAGATCTTCAAAAATTCGTAGGTAACATCAATCGACTGAGCTCCAGCGCCAAATTGGTCTGCCGCGCTGACCTGAGCGATGAGGCCATCGGGCGATAGGAGAATAGTCACCAGAAAAAGACCGCCAATCAGCCAGAAGACCACCGCAATCACGTAGGCAAACGGCGAACTAAAGTAGCCTTGCAGCTCCCGCCTAAAGATGGCGATTAGGTTATTCCAGAACACTCTCACGGCGTCTCCTCCGGCTCTACGTCACTGGCTGCTGGGGGTGCCTTTTCATCACGGCTGGCCTCAGGCCCAACCGGTGCGGCTGCATCCGGCGCAGACTCACCTAGCGCAGATCCATCCGGTGCCGGCACAACATCCTGCATCGTCAGGTCAATAAACACATCTTCTAAGCTGGCACGGTTGCGACTCAGCTCGAAGAGGCCGATACCCTGATTGACGACTTGAGCTGCGATCGCACGACCCACTTCATCCGAACTCACCGTCACCTCAAAGCGGGTATGTCCTGGGGCGAGCCCTTCTGCCACGACAGGCACAGCCGCAACCACACCTGGCACCTCCGACAGCACCGCAAGACCCCTATCCGCATCACTCTGCAGCTCTACCCAGTAGCCATCCTTGCCCGTCAGCCGTTCGACCAAATGCTCCGGGCTGTCAGTCGCGACGATTTCACCCCGGTTGATGATGGTAATGCGATCGCAGGTCATGCTCACTTCTGGCAAAATATGCGTCGACAAAATGATCGTATGCTCCCCTGCCAGGCTCTTAATCAAATTGCGCACTTCGATAATTTGCCGAGGGTCTAGGCCCACCGTGGGCTCATCCAAAACGATGACAGGTGGATTGTGCACAATGGCTTGAGCAATGCCTACCCGCTGCCGAAAGCCTTTGGAAAGCTTGCGGATCAGCACCGTCTGCTTTTCTTCTAGGTTGCAGCGCTGGATGGCGGTGGTCACCATGCGAGTGCGATCGCCCGCCGGAACGCCCTTGATTCGAGCGACAAAGTGCAAAAAACCTGCCACCGTCATCTCCGGGTATAGCGGCGGTGTCTCCGGTAAGTAACCGATGCTCTGGCGCACCGCCATAGAATCCGCATGGACATCCTTACCCGCCACTCTCGCCGTCCCCTGGCTGGCTGGCAAGTAGCCCGTCAAAATTCGCATGGTAGTGGTTTTACCCGCCCCATTCGGACCCAGAAACCCTAAGATTTCTCCCGGTTCTACCGAAAACGAAACGTCTTTTATCGCAACGGTAGAGCCGTAGGTCTTACTTAGCTGATCGACTTCAATCACAGTGCTCCGTAGGGTTGACCTACACTTAAATCAGGGTGAATAGACAGTGGACTAGATTGGGCTAGAAGGCGCAAGCAGGCAGATCGATCTCCCAACAACAGTCAAAAACCACAGCCAAGCAAAAGATAGCAAATCAGTTTGAAATGTTAGCAGCTGCAGGCTTGAACAATATTGCACCCTGTTTGACAATCTGCAAAGTGACCTCAGTAATGGCTAAGCAAAAATTTCCTCACCTACTCGGATCAAAATGGACCGCCCAGCAAAAGACCATGGGCTGGCGGCACTTTCAAGTTGTCAATCGAAAGAACCAGGGGAAATGGGTATTTGCAGAACTGGTCGCCGCCTGCGACCCCAGCGTTAGATTTTGGCTGAACGCCAAAGTCCTCAAAAATCGCGGGCTTTGGGCAGCAGGCTGGCAGACCCTCCACGAAATTCGAGAGCTAGCTACAGACTTTGCCGAAGAAGGCCCGTTGCCTTCCGCAGGCGAGCCAGCGCGATCAGCCACACCCGCAAGGGAAAGATCGTACTAAGATATATGTAGTAACAAAGACGAGCTAGGTCGTCTTCCCATTCCCTATGACTGTTCCGTCTCCACCCCCTGAAGATGCCAACTTGCTAAAGTCAGTACTACCTCCTCTGTTAGACGACTTTCAGCACTGGTTTGGCCGGACAGTTGAAATGCTAGAAACGCAGACCATTAGCTTCTTGAGCGAGGAAGAACAAACCGACCTGCTCGACCGAGTGTACAACGCCCAAAAAGAAGTCACGGCTTCACAGGCTCTCTCAGCTGCTACAGATAGTCAGGCAGGCATCGAAATGCCCGTGATTATGGCTTGGCACAGCCTCGTGCAAGAATGCTGGAGCGTCGCCCTCCGTCTCAGACAAGAAGGCGGATACGTTCCCCCGTCGTCCTAATTTTTCAACGCACCTTCTCAGACAACCCACTAAAAAACTAAGCCCTCAGCTAGATCATGCTCCATCTGCTTTACATAATTGCTTTTACCGTTTTGGCAGTTCTTGCGGTTTCGAATATGATCCGCAACTTGGTTAGGCTAGGCACTGACGTTCGCCAGCCGATGAGAACAGAGCGCGCTGAACAATCTGCGCCCCATCCAGAGCTGCTAGACCAGTCGGGCGATGTGATCAATGAACCATTACTGGTGATGCGCTCTATTTCCATCAAAGACGCCAGGGAACAACTCGACGCGCTTTACAACGCATCTTCTGGCAGTGGCGAAGACAGTAGCTCCGAAGATGGCTAGTCGGCCATTTCTTAGACGCTAGCGATGCCTAGCAGCACTATGGATTCTGATAATAACAATCAGCCTCGAAAAATCCTCACGCTAATTCATAAGGACACTACGGTGCCCGGCCTCATTGGCAGCAAGCTGGTGGACAGGGGCTACGAGCTAGATATTCGCGGTCCCGTTTTGGGGCACAGCCTACCTCAAACGCTGGATGACTACGCAGCAGTCTTAGTCTTCGGCGGTCCCATGAGCGCCAACGATAGCGAGCCTTACCTACAAGAAGAATTGGACTGGATTCGGCAGGTGCTGTCGGCGCGGATTCCTTACCTAGGAATTTGCCTGGGTGCGCAGCTACTGGCAAAGGTGCTGGGTGCGAAAGTGCAGCCTCATGCTGAGGGTCTAGAAGAAATTGGCTACTATCCGATTTACGGCACACCAGCCGCAGAGGGCCTGTTTCCCGAAAAGCTCGACCTGTATCAGTGGCACAAAGAAGGCTTTGACCTACCAGAAGGCGCTGTGCTGCTGGCCAAGGGAAAAGACTTTCCCAACCAGGCTTTTCGGTGGGGCGATCGCACCTATGGGCTACAGTTTCACCCAGAAATGACCGCTGAGATGGTGGACTTTTGGACGACCCAGGGCGCGGATCTCATCGGCGCGCCCAATACCCAGAGCCGCTGCGAACAGCTCGCAGGCCATCGACGCTACAGCGCAGCAGTAGATCGCTGGTTGGAAACTTTTTTAAACAATTGGCTCCCATCAGCAACCTAACTAGCATTATTGAGAGGTTGTACCCAGCATAAGGAAATAAAGGGAGCCCATGAGGCAAATAAAGGGACTTTTTAGGGGGTTAACCGGTGTACTGTTTGCAGCGGCTTTGGCGATCGCACTACTTTTTCAAGCCTGTGGCGGCGCACCCGTCGACAATTCCTCTTTGTCCGCCGACGACACAGCGGAGCCAGCAGCAGAACAACCGACAGAGCAACCGGCAGCTCCCAATGCAGCAGGAAACAATAACCTAGACCAGCTGAGTGAAGAGCACGCCGGAGATAAGCCCACACCGACCCCAGTTGCGATCGCAGAGCCCACTGTCGCCGTCACCGGCGAAACCGTCACCTACGCCACCGTCGATGGAGCAGCCATCACCGGCTACCTTGCCAAACCAACAGAGGCCCCCGACGACCCCAGACCCGCCCTCATCACCATCCACGAATGGTGGGGACTCAATGACAACATAGAAGCCATGACCCGCCGCCTAGCGGGCGAAGGCTACACCGTCCTCGCCGTAGACCTGTACAACGACGAAATCGCCACCGATCCGCAGGAGGCCAGAGACCTCATGCGCAGCGTCATGGACGCCCCCGGCCCCGCCCAAGACAACCTCAACCAAGCAGCCGAATACCTCAAGCAAGAACACAACGCCACAGCGCTGGGGTCTATCGGCTGGTGCTTTGGCGGAAACTGGTCTTTGCGCACAGGGCTACTGCTCACCTCTGAGCTAGATGCCATGGCCATCTATTACGGTCAGCTGATTTTGGCACCCGAAGCACTAGACGGACTAGACATGCCCATCGTTGGCTTCTTCGGCGAAGACGATAGCTCCATACCCGTCGCAGATGTCAACAACTTCGAATCTATCCTGACGGACTTGAACAAAACGGTCAGCATCCACCTATATCCGGGCGCCGGCCATGCCTTTGCCAACCCCTCCGGACAAAACTATGACGCCGCTGCCGCTGAAGATGCCTGGGAAAAAACAATTTCATTTTTTAATCAGCACCTGAAGAGCAGCTAGCCATAGCCCTCGACCTGATCGGTCAAAGCACTTAGTCAAAACAACCTACAAACTTTTGTGATTTAACTGGGCATTCTCCCGATATATCAACTTCTCGTGGTGAAGTGCCTATAGCAAGCCTCATCCACAAACAAACTTGGAGTACCCTAATCTTATGAATACGCTTTCCCACAACACTCACCTAACGCTAACCACTCTAGAAGGCGTTCCTGGCAAAAGCATTCAAGAACATTACGGCCTCGTTCAAGGCAGCACCATTCGAGCCAAGCACGTTGGCAAAGACATTCTCGCTGGGTTTAAAAACATTGTCGGTGGTGAGCTAAAAGGCTACACGGAGCTGTTGCAAGAAGCCCGCAAAGAATCGATAGAGCGCATGGTGAAGCAAGCAGAACAGCTCGGCGCTAATGCTGTTGTCAATGTTCGCTTTGCCACCTCTTCTGTAGCACCAGGTGCAGCTGAGCTGTTTGCCTATGGCACGGCAGTCAAAGTCCAATAGACAGCCAGCGTACTATAAGTCTTTTCTACATTAAGCGCCCTTCTAAACTCTCGCTTTTTAGAACAGCTTGAAAAGAACAGACAATCTGCAACAACCTGCAACAACTCAGCTAAGACAGTGTTATGGATCTACTTGTATTTTTGATATTGTTGGGCGTTGGCTTCTTTGTTGGAAAGCATTTCGAACAAAAGCACTACGCATCCATCAAAGCCCGAGAGAAAGCCACGCTCCACGTACCGATTGCCAACTTTGGCGCCAAGCAAAAGCTGCCCCACGCTCACGAGACAGAACTGTTTGTCGGTAGCGTCGTGGTGGCCAATGACTACTTTAAGACCATCGCCGCAGGCCTGCGAAATCTGGTTGGGGGCCGTATGGTGGTCTATGAGAGTTTGGTGGATCGCGGCAGGCGAGAAGCGTTGCTGCGCATGAAAGAAGAAGCCATTGAATGGGGAGCCTCTCAAGTGATTAACGTCCGGTTTGAAACCTCTAGCATTGGCGGACAAACGCGGGGCAATGGGCTGTCGGCGGTGGAGATCATGGCCTATGGCACGGCTATTCGCTAGCGATCGCACCCATCAGCCCCACCCTCCGATGAAATACATCCCCAGAGAAATCACCGAAGAAGTCAACATCACGCCCGTCCATCCGCTGGTGAACTTCGCCCACTTGCTGAGCACCGTCGCGGCGGCGGGCGTCATTATTTATGTGCTGCTGGGCATTATTGCCGCTCAGCTCGTGCAGCGCATCGGCCCCGAAACCGAAGAACAAATCGGCACCACCCTAGTCCAGTCCCTATCAATGGACACCATCACGGACGACAGCCGCATCGACTACCTCACCGATCTCACCACCGAGATCCAGGCCGACATTGCCGAAACCAGCATCGGCCCTGCCACCTATCCACCTGTGAAAATAGGCATTTTAGATACTCCAGTTGAAAATGCCATGGTGACGGCAGGGAGCTACCTATTTGTCACCGAGGGCCTGCTCGACAGCGTAGAAAGTGAAAACGAATTGGCATTTGTCTTGGCCCATGAGCTGGGCCACCTGCATCATCGCGATCCGCTGACGGCCTTGGGGCGATCGCTCGTATTGCTCACCATTAGCGGCCTGCTCGGCTTCGGCCAGCAAACCACTTCCGTCGTGCCCAATGCCTTTAATCTCGCAGAGCTACGCCACAGCCGAGGGCAAGAAACCGCCGCCGATGACCATGCCGTCACCCTGATCCGAGCCCGCTACGAACACGGCGCACACAGCCTAGACTTTTTCAAACGCATTGACGCAGAGACTCCAGATCTTGGCGCACTAGACCACATGATGGAGTGGCAACACACCCATCCGCTATCAAGCGATCGCATCGAAAGAATAGAATCTACCTTCCAAACCAACAGCTGGCCCCTCACCGGAAAGCCGACCCCGCTGCCTGAAAATATTCAGTGCCGCAACTTTGACCCCTGCTGAATCGTACAGTCATCAACGGAACTTTATCAGTCACGCCCGGCATCAATTCCGCTTCGTAAATGCGGCTCTTTGGCAGTTCTCAGGAATCGTCTTAACCGGCAACCTCAATAAAACAGACTACCGAGACGGGGTTAAAACGCGTGTGCTCTGCTCACCTTGTTCTGCTTCTTTCTTAGCTGCCCTCAACGTCGCATCAGGCAGCTGCTGAGCGGTCACTGCAGCCATCAGCTGAGCCAATTTTTCTGCTTCTTTCGAAATATCAAACTGTTCGCGAACTTTTGCCATCCCCTGCTCGCCAAAGCGCGCCCTGAGGTCGCCATCGCTCAGCAGCGTTTGAATGCGATCGCACAGCTCACTCACATTACTCGGCGGCACCAAAAATCCGCTCACACCATCTTCTACCAGCTCACTCACGCCAGCAATCTGCGTAGCCACCACCGGCACCCCAGACATCATCGCCTCCATTAGCACCACCGGCACCCCTTCAGCAAAGCTCGGCAACACGAAAACATCCGTCTCCTGGAGATACTGCCGTACCGAAGATTGAGACTGATAGCCCACAAATTTGACCTGGGCGCTCAAATCCAGCTGATCTGTCAGCGATTCCAAAAGGTCACGGTCTGGGCCATCGCCCACCACCGTTAGCAAAATATTGGGAACGCTCTCCTTCAGCCGACGAATACTTTCCAGCAGCATCGGTAGACCCTTTACCGCCGCTAGCCGCCCCACGAACAAAAGCCGACGCCCGGTGCCCTGATGCGTGACCGGAGAAAACTGTTTTGGAGTTACCCCGCAGTGAACAATGTGCAGGCGCTCCCAGGTTTCGTAAGGGGCAAAGACCATCGCCTGCGAACGGCAGTACTGACTGATGCAGGTGACAAAGCTGGCACGCTTGATTTTTTCACCGAGGTGCCAGCGCCTAGGCTCAAAGAAGATGGCCGGGCCATGCAGCATAAAGCTGTAGCTAAACCCACCAAGCGCCGCCGCAAGCATGGCGACAGAACAGCTCGTATTGCCAAAGTGATTGTGTAGGTGGGAGAGTTGGCGATTGCGCATTTGAGCAGCTAGCGCGCCCGCTTCTAAAAAGTAAAAAAGCTGATAGAGCAGTCCTTTTATATCTGGCTGACGGGTCTTGAGGGCTAGGGCGATCGCCTTTGCATATCGGCCTGGTGAGCCAAACAGTAGCGATATATGGGCTTTCAATAGCCCCAAAAGTTTGGGCGGCAAAATGTAGAAGGTTTGCGATCGCTCACTCGCCTGCTCCGGTCCCACAATGTGATCGTCACTGGGTCGCCGAACAGCAAAGGTATGTACCTCTACGCCGTGCGATCGCAATCCCTTCACTTCTCTTTGGATAAATGTATCGGTTGCCCGGGGATAGGTCCCCGTTAAGTAAGCAATTCGCATGGGAAACTCCATCCAAAAGGTTATATCTGGCAAGTCGTATCTAGCAGGTCATCACCCAACAGGCTGGGACACCTGCTCAGAAACCGTTGGCTCTGCCATAGATGAGACTACACAGTGATCTTGACTGTCTAGGCTGCGAGCGATCGCGGCTTCCATGCCATAGGTTGGCTCCCAGCCTAGGCACTGCTTCAGCTTTGCGTTGCTATAGGTCAAAGGCTTAAACCGGGCATGGAGCCTCGCAGGCACCAGCACCCCCGGTAGCTTCGCCTTACCACTGAGCAACTTTTGGTTGACAGCCCATGCCAAATCACCAATCAGTCGCATCACCGTCCAGTTGACCGGCACAAACTTAGGCGGGCTAGGTATCTGAGCCCGTAGCGCCTGCGCATACTGACGCTGGGTAGGCATCTCATCATCCAGCACATTCAGCGTCTGACCAATCGCAGCCTCCTGCTCAGCCGCCATCACAATGGCCTCCGCACAATTTTCCACGTAGGAGAGCGGCAGCTGAGCATAGGCACCAATCCTCAGCCAGGCACCCTCCCCCAGCGAAGCCCCCAGCCTAGCCGTCCACAGATTATCCTTTCCAAATATCACGCCCGGACGCAGCACCGTCACCAAACCGTCCTGCTCACTCTCAAACTGGCGCACCAGCTTTTCCTGTAGAAGCTTTGTCTGCGCATATTCATCCCGCCAGGCGGGCACTTTCACTAAGGGGGCGCCCTCATCCAGCAGCATCCCCCGCTCCATATTGATGTAGTCGTATACCGAGAAGGTGCCAATGGCGACCAGACGCTTCACGCCAGCCTCGGCCATGGCCATCAGTAGGTTTTCAGTCGCTAAGACTGTGCCCCCAAACTGAGCATAAAAGTCACCGGCCTTAGAAGCTGCTAAGTGCAAAACCGCATCCACACCAGACAGCGACTCAGCAATACCCGCACGCCTACGCAGGTCAAGCCTTACAAACTCCACACGCGGATGAGTCGACCAGGCAATTTTTGAAACATCTGTTGCAGGGCGCACCACAGCGCAGACATGGTGGCCTCGTCGTAGCGCCGTCGCCACGACGTATTTACCCAAAAAGCCTGATGAACCGGTAACCAGTAACTTCATGCTGTGGCCATCTCCCTGATGGTGGACAAGTACAGATTCCTTTAATACTTGACCAGTACAGCACATTGAATGTTCCAGCTGTGACGCTTACACCCAGCCGTACAAAACCATCCAACAGGCACCCTCACAGCAGACCTAGACAGACGTCAAACGGCCCTCAACGCGGCGCCGGCTCGGCCGCTGACCATATTGCATCAGCCAGGCCCTAGCCTGCTGTTCGTTCAAAGACTGGGTTGCCCGCTGCTTGCCCTTCAAAAGGCACTGCCACTGATACCGCCGCAAAAACGCTCGAAAAGCTTGGTCGCCATAGCGCTCCTGCCCGGCCAGCATCGACCTCAGGTAGCCCACCAGCATCATCGCCCCGCCCAATACAAAAGGCGGCGTCATCATGCGGTACACAGCGCTAGCTGCCATGTAAGGCAGCCCAGTTCCCATAAAGTACTGACCCGAGCCGTGGCGAGTTCTACCGGTAAAGATGCTCTTGTGACTAGAGCCCATAGGTCTCAGGTGCACAAACCGTAGCTCAGGCTCATCCCAGCTGCAGGCAATCCAGCCTTCCATGCGGCAGCGATGGCAGTCAATCCCATCCCACATCACCTGACGGACAAATCCGCCAATCGCTTCAAAGCAGTCTCTGCGGTAAAACTTGATCATGCCCACAGACGTCTCATCGCCGCAGCGTTCGCTGACCAGCTGTCCGTCCTTACCCGGAAAATACGGCTTACCGCTGCAGGTGCCGATACGCGGATTTGCCTCCATGCGCTCCACCAATCGCTGAAAGTATGCAGGTGGAATGTCTAGATCGACATCGAGCTTGCAAATGTAGTCGTACTGGCTCGGGTCGATGGCATCGTACCCTGCATAGAAAGCTTCGATCACGCCAGGGCCGACGCTTCTTTGGCCGCGATCGCTCCGCCGAATCACTTCTATAAAAGGATACCGACGCGCTGCTTGCGCAATGATCTCTTCCGTACCGTCCGTTGATCCATCATCTACAATCACCCATTTTTCAGGCAATAACGACTGGCTCACAATTGAGTCAATCGTCGTCTGAATATAGGCAGCTTCATCGCGGCAAGGACTAATGAGAACGTATCCCCTTGACATGCCCAAAATCTCCCAATAACTGTTGCTGTAAATATTGCTAAAAAGTGTTGCTAAAAAGTCCACATTCGCGTTGAAGGCAACCAGGTCTGTAGCATTGAGGTTTTACCGCCCGCGCGGGCTCTCTTTTGCTAACTTGCTCAACATTTTTCCCTGTTATTCTGGTCGTCCGCTCTAACGAGAAAACCACGCCTTAAATACTCTTCGAAAAGCGTCTAAGCGAAATTGCTTAATCAAAAGCGCGTAGTCAACAGTTGCCAAAAAATTGTCTACAAGAGCACCTACCTAAAATCGCTTATTCGAAAAGATTCAGATACCTAGCCAATTAGATATGTAGCGAGAGAAAATAGTTCCAAGCAGATGAAACTTTAGTTTGGTATTCTCGGTCTGAGTTATTAATTCTTTGCAAAGCATCTGTACAAGTCCTGTTTGGTTTTATGGTTAGTCAACCTGTTTTTTTAGTCGGTTCTGAGCGCTCGGGCACAACGCTCCTGCGCCTCATGCTCAACTTTCATCCAAAAATCACCTGGCTAAATGAATTTGAATACGCCGTCGCCAAAATGGACGAGAACAGTAACTATCCAAACCTGCAGGACTATTACAGCTGGTTGGAAACACACCGCATCTTTCAGATGAGTGGCATGGGCGTCGACAAAAGCCTGACCTACCCGCAGCTAGTAGATAGCTTTTTGCAACAGAGAAAAGACACTTTCAACAAGCCATTGATTGGTGCAACGGTTCACTACCACTTTGATAGGCTCTTGTCTCTCTGGCCAGATGCGCGCTTCATCCACATCGTGAGAGATCCGCGCGATGTCAGTCACTCTTGTATGGTCAAAGGCTGGGCCGGAAACGTTTGGATCGGGCTTGAGCGCTGGATGCAGGCAGAGGCGCTCTGGGAAAAATTTGGCAAGCAGCTCCCTGCTGAGAGAAAGCTGGAGATTGTTTATAAAGACTTGATTGCCAACAACACTGAAACCCTAGAAAAAGTTTGCGATTTTATCGGCGTCGCCTACAGCGAAAAAATGCTGGACTATGTTCATACAACAGACTATGGCCTACCGGATCCTAAGCTAGTTAGCAGCTGGCGGCGAAAGCTTTCAGACCGAGAGATTCAGTATGTAGAAGCCCGCGTTGGTGAGCAGATGGTGCAGCGTGGATTTGAGCTCAGCGGCCTGCCCAAGATTACCCCTTCTGCGCTCAGGCTGGCATACTTCCAGCTACAGAACAAGATCAACATTGTCAGAGCCGGCATCAAATACTACGGCCTCAAGCTCTACCTTGCAGACTTTGTAGCGCGCAGGTTGAATATCTCTAGTCTCAAACGATCTTTCCAGTTAGAAAAAAATCAAATCGAACTCAGCCGACTCAAAAAATCTTGGTAAGTTCCTCACTTTGAAACAAATTTACGAAGTAAACTCAACAACAAGTTTTTCCACAAGGCAAGCTACCCTTTCATCTATTTTCCTTAGCAAAATCCATCAAGACTTGCGCAGAAAAAGTTGCGGATGGAAGTTGGAACAAGAAAGCTAGGTGAAAGGTCTAGGGAAACAACTGCATATGTTTTCGTTTCGCACTTTGCGCTTGTTGAATTGTTTGAGTAAGTAGTCGTCTTGACTGACAGCTTGCAACAATATCAGACAAAATGCTTTACGGGTGTGCATAGGTGTCTGCAGTAGGGTCTACGGGTCGTCAAGCAAATCCGCACAGTAAGCCCGGTAGATCCGTACAAGCAGTAGACAAGCCAGGCAAATAGCAGGCAAACAGCTGCAACGTATTTAGATTTCTAAAAAGCCAGTTGTGCAACCTTTCGTAGGCTGCACAGAACATTCTGCCAGCGACAAATTCTATAAGCAAACGCGAAAAGCACAATGAAAATTGGATACTTGATCCCCGAATTTCCAGGCCAGACGCACATCTGGATGTGGCGTGAAATCATTCACATGCGAGAGTGGGGGGCCGAGATTGATATCTTCTCCACCCGCGAGCCAGATGCTAAGACCCGAGCAAAACACGCCTTTGCACAAGCTGCCAGCGAAAAAACCTACTACCTGTGGCCTCAGCCATCACTTAAGCTCATCAAAGATATTATATGGGCGATCGCACGCCATCCCAGCGGCTTCATAGACATGCTGAAGCTCTGCTTTACCCTCGACCTCAAAAAGCAGCCCGCCTGGAAAGAGACTCTTCCGCTAGCGCTCCTAACCCCAGCTCTGGCAAAAGAAGCCCTCAGCCGCAACATTCAACATTTCCATGTGCATTCGTGCTCCCGCTCAGCAGTGCTAGCCATGATGGTGAAGCGCCTGGTCGGCATTCCTTTTTCGATGACGCTCAACGCCAAAATCGAAGGGTGGGGTGGTGCCATGGAACAAAAGTTTTTAGACGCGGCCTTCACCATCTCCATCACAGATTGGCTACTGGCGCAAATGCGTGCCGACTACCAGCAGCTTGATAATGACAAAGCTCTGCTAGGCAGAATCGGGGTAGACACAACGAAATGGTATCCCGCCGAGACCCTTCCCAATCCTAAAGAAGGCGGGTTTAGACTGATTACAGTCGGACGGCTGCATCCTTGCAAAGGTCACGATGTATTGATCAAAACCGTCAAGAGAATTCTCGATAGCGGCAGAGACATCACACTCAAGATTGTCGGCTCAGGGCCGATAGAACAAGAGCTAAAGGCCTTGGTTAAAACACTCGACCTCACAAAGCACATTACGTTTACAGGGTCCTTATCTGAAGACCAAATTATTGAACTCATGCATCAGTCCCATGCATTTGCCTTGGCCAGCCATGCTGAAGCTCTCGGCGTTGTGTATATGGAAGCAATGTCGATGGGCGTTCCCACCATCGGTACGAATGCAGGCGGCGTCACAGAAATCATTGCTGATCAGCAAGATGGCCTACTCGTTCCCCCGCGAGACGAAGTTGCCCTCCAGGCAGCTATCGAACGGGTCATGGACGACCCTGAGCTGAGAAAGCAACTTTCTCAGAACGGTAGAAAAAGCATTGTGGAAAGATTTGACAGCAGAATCGGTGCTGCAACGCTCTATCAAAAGCTATACGGCGAGTATCCCAATGCCGAAGGTATTGCGATTCCAGCGGAGAAGAAGGCAGCGGCAGTAAGTTCGTAATTGCAGGGCTCAGGGAGAGAAGTAGAAGTACTCTGCGCTGCGCGTGGAGTACTTCTACTTTAGCTTTCAAACTCTCTCACCAAACCTAAGAAGACATCACAGCGGACTTTTCTGCGACCATACCAACAGTCGTAGTATTTTCGTCTATCTGTTCCCTTGGTCCAGAGCGGCTCAAGACCCGGTCATACACTTCAATAATCTTCTTCGCTTTCACGTCCCAGAAAAAGTCCTTTGCTCTTTCCTTAGCATGACGCGCCATCTCGCAGCCTAGCTCAGGAGTATTTACCAGCGTTGCAATATGCTGTTGCAACTGCTGCACAATGTATTCTCTCGAAGTAGGCTCAATCTTGAAGCCGGTTGCCTCAGTCACATATTCGCCAATGCCGCCATTGTTAACAACAATGCATGGCAGGCCGCAAGCCATCGCCTCCATAACAACCGCACCGCCAAACTCTCGAACGGAAGGGAAGCAAAAAACATCGGCAGCACCGTAGAGCGCGTGAATGTCGTCGTAGGGAATCCAGCCAGTCATTTCTATTTTGTCTTGCAGCTGCAGGGTAGCCACTTGCTCTTTCAGAGCTGCTTCCTCGGGGCCAGTGCCAGCAATGGTTAGGTGAATGCGATCGCGCAGTTCATCGGGCAACAAACTCACCGCCTCTACCAACATATCGGCCCCCTTGTAAGGCACTAATCTCCCCACAAACAGTAAGTGAACCGGTACATCCGGCGATGCAGAAGGTGTGTGTGCAAGTTCAGCGCTCTCTAGCCCAGCATTATTTCCACCGATATCGGGCTTTCCATCCACACCAGCAGTTGCGAACTTTTGCGTTATGCCATTTTCAAAATAGAGCTCAATGCCGTCTTCACTGCGCTGAAACAGCTCTTGGATTAAATCGAGCGTATAGCCTGAGCCCGCCAAAATATAGTCAGCTTTTCGGTAGGTATTTCGGTAGCCAGGCAGCAGCCATCGTCCCACAGAGCGCAACACATTAAAGTAGGCAAACTCCTGCAGCGCAATCTTCCGCAGTCCTTTTGGGTAGGGCACGCCACCATTCACTGGCCCTAAGATAAAAGGCGTCTTCTCGCAGGCTTCGACTAGCCGAAATGGATAGCGCGGCATCATCGGCGTAATCGCATGCACAATATCGTACTTACCGGCGCGCACCTGAGGCCCAAACTGCTGGTAAACACTCTGATTAAATTCTTGATAGCAGGGAAAGGCCAGCGCGTTGTACAAAGGCCACATCAGCCGCCCCTTAAAGGTGCTCAAACGCCGAGCGACTTTGTAGTATTCGCGAAAAAATGGCGTCTCTTCTATGTATACGATGTCGGCGGTGGGATGCAGCGCTGTGAGCGATTTTTTGTTTCGCTGATGGGTGACTAGGGTGACTTCCGCTAGCTGACTCAGCTCTTGGTAGTAGCGGTAGCCCAACAGCGGAACAGATGTCCACTGGGGATTACACTGGTCCACAACAAGCAGCACCCGGTACTTTTTGGTTGACATAACAGAACCGTTAAGCGTAATTATTAGCCGTTATCGCAAGCATCAGTCCGTAAACGCAAACAGCGTATAGCAATGAAGAGAAATTTCTTTTGCTACTTCTAAACTATGATGAGAAAAATCCTCGAAAGGTTCCGTCTTACTAACACCAAACCTGTTCGAAAGTTTTCTCATTTCGGCCATGACACGCTCGGCAATGACAGCTAAACAGCTTCAGCCGAACCCTCATAGCTAAACAGTCGCTAAACACCAGCAGCCTCCCGCTTTCTGTTCTAACCGGTGCATCTACATCATTAAGTAACCCTTTTTCAATGGAGATTTTTAGACGTTCTAAAGACTCAGCCTATGCATTGGCAGGAGTCGTTTTGTTGAGCATGCTGCCCAGCTGTTCAGCGCCGCTAACAACAGCTTCAGCCGTTGACCCAGCGCGCACCACACAGACTGTGCCACCTGAGACCACACAGCCCAAGGTTTCGCAAGTATACGCGGTTAACCAAAACATTATTGCCGTTCGGTTTGACGCGGGCCAGGTGATTCGGGGTGAGCAAATACCCTATGAAGAGCAGCCGGGCGATCGCACACAAACAGGCGCTAATGCCCCCGCCACCTGGCTAGTTCGAAACGGCAAAAAAGTGGGTCTGCTCATCGGGCCAGACCAATCTATCTTCTACCCGCTCGATCAGCTAGTCGGCGAAGCGCTAGACCCGGCATTATTGCAGCAGCCCCAGCGCTATCGCATCGAGCCAGTAGACGCAGCTAGCTCTATTCCACTCGTCGCCAGAGCCCGCAGCATCACCCCCAGTACCCTCTTTTTTAAGTCGCACCCCACCGACATGGCCCGGCAAGACAGCCATGAGAACGCCCAGTGGGCAATGGCTCACACAGTGTATCTGCAGCTTCCACAGTCGCTCAGCCCAGGCCAGTCTTACGAGATACACCTACCAGAGAGCGGTCTGCCCTCCATCCTGTTCGACTACGCGCCCACGAGCACCCACAGCGAGGCCGTCCATGTCAGCCACCTAGGGTTCGACCCACAAGATCCGGTCAAGGTGGGGTTTTTATCTACCTGGATGGGCACTGGCGGCGGGTTGGATTATCCTGAGGGGCTGACTTTTTGGCTGATTGACGAGGCGACGAATACGCCCCTTTACGAAGGTGTGACACAGCTTTCCGCTGACAAAACCAAAAGCGAAGACAACCGCAACCGCAACTACAATCAAACGAATGTCTATCGCATGGACTTTAGCGAGGTGAGCGAAGCGGGGAACTACCGCCTTTGTGTGCAAACGGTGGGATGTTCATTTCCCTTTGAGATTGCCTCAGATGTATGGGAGAAAGCTTTCTATGTCTCGGCCCGGGGGCTATATCACCAGCGCAGTGGCATTGCCCTGACAGAGCCCCATACCAGCTATCAGCAGCCCCGCTCTTTTCACCCGGCAGACGGCGTTGATGTCTTTCAATCAACGGTTTCTCTGATGGACGTTGAGCTAGATAAGTCGAGCGATCGCACTGCCTTTAGCGCGCTGAGCACAACCCGCACAGAACAAACCTTACCCGAGGCTTGGGGAGGCTACTTCGACGCAGGCGACTGGGACCGCAATATTCACCATCTAGAAGCCGCTCAGCTCTTGCTAGAACTCGTCGATCTCTTCCCTAACTACGTCGAAACCCTAGACCTCAACCTGCCAGAATCCAGCAATGCGCTGCCGGATGTACTCGACGAGGCGCTGTGGGGTCTGGATTTTTTCCGGCGACTGCAAACAGAAACGGGGGGTATCCGAGGCGGTATTGATTCGGCTGGTCATCCGAAGCGAGGAGAAGCTAGCTGGCAAGAGTCTTATGAGGTGATGGCCTATGCGCCTGACCTTTGGTCGAGCTACATTTACGCTGGGGTTGCCGCTCAGGCAGCACGCCTTTTGCAGGACTACGACCCAGCGCTGGCCAACACCTACGAAGTGAGTGCGCTGCGGGCCATGCGCTATGCGGAGCAATCGCTGAGCAGCCTGGGCGCAGCGGCCCAGCAGGCCCTACATCGCGATGTAAAAGACCGGCGAAATTTTGCTGCGATCGCTCTCTACCAGCTCAGCGGCGACCCTAGATGGCACGAGCTATTTTTGGCCACCACCGTTTTTCACTCAGCCGATCAGCCCGCCCAAAAATGGCAGCAGCACGACCAGCAGCTCGCCGCCTTCACCTATGCCAACCTCACAGAGCAATCCACCAATCCCATCGTCAAAATCAATGCGCGGCAGGCGCTGCTCCAGCAAGCTGACCGCATGACTCGCTGGGGCCAGCGAACCGCCTTTCACTGGACCAAGCTCGGCGCCACCCGTCCCATTATTGCCGGCAACAGCTTTGGCAACCCCAAAGCGACCCCCCTACTCAGGGCCCATTACCTCACCGGTCAGTCAAAATACCTCAGCGCGGCCATCTTAGCCTGCCAGTTTTCCGCTGGAGCGAACCCTCAGAACCTCGTGTACACTACTGGCCTCGGCCACCGTAGCCCCCAAAATCCACTGGTGCTCAACCAACGGGTAACCGGACAGGCACCGCCACCAGGCATCACCGTCTATGGCCCATTAGACGCTGTCCATAGGGCAGACTACTGGGTACTGCGCTTTCTAGAAGGAGTCGTTGTTCCGAGTATTCACGAACGCCCCACCACTGAAAGCTATCTAGATATTTTCCTCTACCCAGCCGTTACAGAATTCACGATTCATCAGACCATGGCGCCGACAGCCTACGCCTGGGGCTACCTTGCAGCCCAATAGTCATACAGCACTTACAGCGATTGCAGACATCCATACAGAAAGGAAGACTATCTACGGTTAGTTGCCAATACGACTTCTTGATAGGTACCAGTCTGTTGAATTTGGCCGCTGTCTAGGCGGTAGATGCGGTCGCAGTGCTCAATGGTTGAGAGTCTGTGCGCGATAATAATCAGCGTTTTGTTGCCTGCCAGGCTAGCGATCGCATCACTCACCAGCTTTTCAGTCTCCGAATCGAGTGCTGAGGTTGCCTCATCTAGCACCAAAATTTCTCGGCCATAGTACAGCGCTCTGGCAATGCCTACCCGCTGACGCTGCCCGCCCGAAATTCTGGTACCCCGTTCGCCCACCATGGTCTCTAGGCCCGCTGGCAGCTGATCGACCAGGTCTTGCAGCTGGGCTGCCCGTACCGCCATCTCAACGCGGTCATAGTCAATCTCGTCTTCGGGGATACCAAAGGCAATGTTTTGCGCAATGGTTTCATCTGTTAGAAAAATGGATTGTGGAATGTAGCCCAGCAGGTTTTGCCAGGCCCTCAAATCTTTATAGACCGACTGACCATCGAGCAAAATGTCTCCAGAAGAAGGCTGCAGCAGGCCCAAGATAATGTCGACCAGCGTTGTTTTTCCAGAGCCCGATTTACCCACTAGGGCAATCGATTCACCCTTGCGAATGTCGAGAGAAATGTCCTTCAGCGCAGGTGAGTCCGCATTGGGGTAAGAAAAAGTTACTTTCTGCAAGCTAACAGTTTCGTCAAACCGAGTCGTTACTGGACGAAAAGTAGGCTCAGAGAGCGCACCAGAAGGTACCGTGTAGTTCTCAATCTCTTTAAGATCGCGGTAGAGCATATCTAGGGCGTAGCTCATCGAGCGCATACGGCCCATCGCGTGCAAAATTTGGCTTGCCGCCGGAATCATCCGAATCGAGGCCACTGCAAACACGCCCATCACCGCCGTCAACTCTTCCAAGCTACGATTTAAAAACAGCTGGGCAATCAGCACAAACATCAGCAAGAAGACAACCAGAACCGTCTCAATCGCAATCCTGGGAATCAGCTGAAAGCTGTCAAACCGCATTGAAGCCTCAGCACACTGCTTAGAATAGCGCCGCAAATCACCTTCAAAATACGCTTCACAGCCGAGAACCTTCGTCTCTTTTAGTCCGCCAAGACCGTGGTTCACCGCCCGAATCATATTGGCCTGGGCATTCGACTTTGTCTTACCCCACTTGCGAATCCGGCGACTCAGACGACCAAACAGCAAGAATACCGGCAGCAAAACAGCCAGCACCATCAGCACCAGATAAACATCTGTAACGGCAAGCAACCCAAGCAGCAAAATCACGACCAAAATGTTGGCCAAAATCTCCAGCAGCGGAATCAAACAGTTCACCGTAAACTGTGTAGACTCAATGGCTAAATTCTTGATCAGCGTAGCGCTATTGCGGTTGAGATGGAATAGATAGGAGATATTGAGATAGGTGTAAACGAGGCGCGACTCTAGCTCTTGCTTCTGCTGATAGCTGAACCTGTAAATGGATGCCTTACAGAGATAATACGTGACTGACTTAAAGCAGTACACGCTCATCACCAGCAGCGCACTCAGCGCGATAATCTCTCGGTCACTCTCTAGCCCCAGCATCGCCACCACTGGCCCCAGCAGCGGCACCGTTCTCACGATGGACGGGTCACTCACAATGCTCAAAAAAGGACCAATCAGACCGATGCCCAGTACCTCCAAAATGGAGACGAAGATGAACAGGAGCATCATCGCCGCAAGCTGTTGGCGCTTGCCAGAGAGAACATACAAAACCTTGGAAAGATACTGGCGCATGAGTCTTGGACTTCTTTGTGAATGTTTTTGCGGCTATCGCAGGAGCTGCCGGGCAGCTTCAGTTGGGCATTAGGCAGGCGTATGCCTAGCCGTATCAAGGTCGAAAAGTTTGAAGTAACGGGCCTGGAAGGCAGTCTTGAAAAAGTTATAGAGCGTTCTAGCCACACCGCTGACCCATACATCTACCGTCCAATAAGTACGAATGTAGGCCTGGGCCTCCGGCAAGCTCAAGGCATCGCCCACCCCTTTTCGGGCCAGCAGTTGGCCCAGCGCATGGGCAAACATACCATCGGCAAACCGCTTCATCTTCGGAAAGCGCGATCGCAAATGATAAGCTGCCTTCAGGTTAGTATCTGCGCTCAACAAAGCTGTATCCTCCCGAGCAGCGAACAGATTTTTACCGTGGATGCGATGGACGGCAACCGCTTCTGACAACAACACTCCAGGCGATAAAAAGACTGCAGAAAGTCTCAAGAACTGGTCGGCGGAGATTCTAATTTCCTCCGGCATGGGTAGTACTCTCGCCAACACATTCCGGTGAAAACACAGCCCCGTTGTGGCTGGGAACGCGGGTAGATTTTGTCCGTAAAACATCGTTTGACGGTAGTCCACATAGCCAGAGGGCAGCGGCGCGATCGCACCCATCCCACAGCCAACCTCATCCACCTCTTCTAGCGTATGAAACAGCCAACCGGCATCAGGATGGGTTCGCCACATCTCTAAAACCCTGGTGAGCTTATTCCCACTGAAGTAGTCATCTGCATCTAAAAAACAAATAATGTCGCCCGTGCTCACCGCAAACCCAGCGTTGAACGCAGAGGCTTGACCGCCATTCTGCTTTATGACTGGAATAATGCGATCGCCGTAACCCGCAATCACTTCGTCTGAATTATCCGATGAACCGTCATCGACTACAACAACTTCCACATCTTGGTAGGGCTGTTGCAGCGCGCTATCTATTGCATCTGTCAAAAACGACGCATAGTTGTAATTGTTAATGAGAACGCTGATCCGAGGAGAGTCAGTCATGAGTTTTCAACACAAGTTCGTAGAGCACCACTAGAACTTAATGATTTCTTTTTGTTAAGAAAAGTTCCTCTACACACCTCTACACAGAGGCTCTCGAACGCGTCAGTACGGTTTCCGGTAGCTGGTCAGGAACCCAACCTGTCAGCGGTGCTAGCGTCGCCTCACAGAAGTTTTCACAACGCAGATCCAAGCCCAGCCAGCGTCCCAAAGTCTGCAAGTCGGGGTCTAGCTTTTCCTGCAGCCAGGCTGTTTCGTCTGCAGATAGCTCCGGGCGCTGCTGCATTTGCCACAGGCTCTTCACCCAGTCCCGCAGAGATTGAGGCACCAGATGCTGGCGAATGCTGCTCAGCACCGGCGCATTTACCAGCGCGTCGCGCCAAGCACTGTCTCGCAAGCGCTCTTTGGTCACGTGGCGATGGCCCGTACTCTCCTGCCACTGGGCAGGCTGCGGACAACCGACAAACTCCCCAATACGAGTCAGCTCCGCCTGCGGGTGCTGCTTCAATCGGTCAAAAAATACAGGCAGCACATTGTCTGGGCCAAACGTCTCTAAATATGGCAGCAGCTGCATGCTGTAGAGGCTGTACTGATATAGCTCAGGGCGGCGCTTCAGTGCCTTAGAGAGGGAGCCAGACACAGTTTTCTGGCTCCACTCATGGATATATTGCGAAATCAAACGGTCTATTGGGTGACGCATCACGTATATCAGCTTTACGTCTGGCCGATACTGCCGCAGCCGCTCAACCGCGTGAGGGTAGGAAGGCAGCTTGGTGTAGTGGGTGCTCGATTCACCGCAGATATCCCCCGGCGCTGCCGCTGAAAATAGACCTTCGTACCAGCCAAAGCCCTGCTGATACTGGTCATCATCGCTGAAGAAATTGGGCTCTTTTGGCTCACTCATGAAAACACCCGGCTGCGCATTGAGCTGCTCATGCAGTGTCGTAGTGGCACACTTCATAGCACCCATAATGATGAAGTCGGGAGCGTTTGCCATGGGTCAGGTGTCCTCTAGGTCAATGTCCTTTGGAGTCAGCTCTCATCGGCGCGAGCAAGACGACAGCTAACGCTTCATACGATTAGTCACGTCCCGAAAAAGTTCCAAGCTTAGACGACGGCGCCGGTAGCCTGCTGTGCGCCCCAGCGGCTGAGCCGCCTGCTATAAAGCCCTCTATACCGCTATCTCTGTTACTTTCTATGGCACGTCTGTTGAAGTCACTTTCCACAGCCGCATCTAGCAGCGAGGTACGCGGTGGCCACAGCCGCACCGAGAGAAACATCACCATGTACAGCAACCAGTAGAGCGTCACTCGGTTCATCAGCACGGTTTCTGTCATGTTGCTCATAACCATCAGGGTCAAAAATGCAAACGGCCAGAGGTCTTCTGGCGTCTTCGCCTGATAGGCACGGCGCAGCGCGATGAAGTAAGTCGCGAGCAATCCCAACACAAAGAGGCCAAACCCGATTAGCCCCAAGTCAATGGCCACATCGATAAAGCCGTTGTGAGCGTGAGCTGGCACAAAGTCGCCACTGTCTACCAGGGCTCCTACCTGCCGGGCGGGCAGGCTGTTTGGCACCCAAAAGGCGGCTCTGCCATAGCCCAACCAAGGCCGATCCATCACCTTGTCAATCGCACCCGACCAGATAAAGGTCCTGGCCGAGAGCGTCGGGTCTTTGCCAAGGCCAATAACAATATCCTGCCAAGTCACTGACAGCACTGAGAGCGCAATCAACAGTCCTAAGCCAGCCAAATCCAACACCAGCACACTACGCCGCCCCTGCCAGCGAAACAGCCGGGCCAGGATGACAATCAGCAAAATTGTAATAAAGATCAGCAACCCCGATTTAGACGTCGAGAGAATCACCATCGCAATAGAGACCAGCAAACCAATCTGCGATAGCCGCTTCTCCAATCCTTTTGTGTTGACAATGCTGAGCACAAAATAGGTCAAGATGGTCAACGTCATCGTGGTCGAAAAGTTGTTCTTTTGCGAGTAAACGCCTTTCCAAGCGCCGTCAAATGTGCCGCCGACGTGACGGCCTACCGACGGAATCGCCAGCGCGTAGAACAAAGAGAGCACAGCGCCAATGCCCAGTGCGATCGCCACCAGCCGCATCTGCTCACGCATGTTAAACCGGGAAGAAAAATAAATCGCGAAGACGCTCATCGGCAACACCTCGCCCCGCAAGCTCTCCATCGTGTAGCTAGGCGTCATCGACCAGCCCAGCGAGCACACCATCAGCGCCACCAGCAGCCATAGCAACCAGCCCTTCGCCAGCGCCCTTAGCGTGGCTCGCCACCGGGCTGAAATCAACAGCACCCCCATCAGCAAAATTCCATATCTCAGCAGCGTCAACAGCGGCCCGGTGTTGCTCAGCACCGTGCCAACCCCGTTCGAGAAAAACAGCCAGGTAAAGACGCTGTAGCTCTTTTCAATCAGCTCCAGTCTGGCCTGACGCGGCGCAGCTGAGCTAAGGCTAGAGGTTGGGGGTGAAGAAAGACTATTCACGGCACTGACGAAGAATTGTGCTTGAAAGAATTGTGCTTGAAAAAATTGTGCTTGAAAGAAATAGGCTTGGAAGAGCGGTGCCTAAATCTCACACGGCAACGGCTGTGCCCGCCGAGCTTCTCAACACCGTCAAAGCTTGGTAGCGCCCTGACGACAGGGCAAAGTCTCGCAGGCGTTGACGGTCATAAGCGCTGCCCTGTAGCCATCGGTCAATCAGCTCTGCCCAACGAGCGGGAACCTTGAGCCGCTCAAAATCAATTTCCGAAGCTTCCGACAGCTGCGCATACAGTGCAGGCTGACCCATCACGCGCTCAATGCGATGGGCCATCGAATGAAAATTGCCCGCCGGGAAAATCATGGCGTTGATGCCATGGAACAGATGCTCGACAAAATAGGGGTAGTCGCAAGCAACCACCGGAGTCCGAGCTGCCATTGATAAAGACAATCCAAACGGAATCACAGAGAGACTTTGAGCAATTCTAGGAATCACCGTGAGGTCTGCCCTATGAACCTTCTCTAGCATCTGCTCCAGCGAGAGGTCCTGCCAAAACGTTACCGCATTTTCCAATCCCAGTTGGTTCGTTTGCATCTGCAGACGAGAAATATTTTGCGCCGCAATCAAGGGCACGGTAGGAGATTCACTCATTAGCTGGAGGCTTACTTGGTGTCCTCGCCGCCGAAGTTCACCCATTGCCCTGAGCAAGTCATCAATGCCAGCGCTCATCTCCAATGGCCCTGCATAAGCCAAGTGGATAGCCGACTGGTCACCTCGAATGCGCTTAGGCGGATATTGCTCCATCAGCTGCGGCTGCGGCCACTCCCAGGGAATTAGCTTGCGGGCATCGACACCGCTAGTTTTCAAAATTCTGCAGGCGTGTACGCCGTGGCTGCCCACCCACTCTACGCTCGGGTGATTGAGCAGGCTAATGAGCTGCTTGTGCTGCCACCGCTGGCGCCAGCCGAGGGGCTCTTGCCATTCAGACAGTAAAACGATGGTCGAGATTCGATTACGCACGGCCCACCGCAGGACGGACAGAGAAGGCGTACACATCACGATATGAGTGGGGCAATAGTCGGCTACTAGGCGGCTCATATCTTTGCTGGCACCCTCACCGCTCAGCCCGCTGCCCATCAGCCGAATATTGAGATAAGACTCTTCGCTGTACTCTTCTGCCGACTGACAAGAGGCAATAGCCACCGACTGCACTTGGGTGCTCCATTGGTAAGCCGCCGCCAGAATATGGACATCTACTGGGCTGACACGACTAGAGAGTTCTGCGACTAGCCGGTCAGGCATGAACAGATCGACCAGTGCCTCTCGATAGTCGGCATTTTCAACGACTATCAACAGTCTCTTATCTTCAAGACTACTCTCAAGACCCATAGGTCATCTCTATCCCATAGCTGCCACATCAACATATATATCCAATTTGAGCGTTCCAATTCGGCCCTCTAAATTCAGGATTTTTGGCCCGTTCTAGACGCTATTAAACGATTATAAAAAGTTATGGCACACTCAATACAGAAGTTGGCAGAACTGGCAGACGCCTAAACTCTCTAACGTAGGAACGACAAAGATTCGTAACACCTGGAACTATTTTTTCTCTCTGCCCTTCACTTTAACTAAGGTAATCCTAAAACAGTAGCCCAAGGCACAGTAGTTCAAGGCATGGTAGTTCAGGGCACGGTAGTCCCAGACGCTAACCTCAACCGGCTGGCTACATGCAGGACGCAAATACAGGATTTAGAGCATAGGACAGAGCATAGGACTTAGAGAAACTTATGGCAGTCGCGTTAAAATCCGCCGTCATTGGTACGGGCGTTATTTCTAAGCAACATCTTTCATTTTTACAAGAGAGCGATCGCGCCAATATTGTCGGCGTGTGCGACCTCTCTCCTGCCGCTGCCGACTACGCCGCTGAGACCTTTGGCGCCTCAGCAGCCTACACTAACTACGCCCAAATGCTGGAAGTGGCCAAGCCCGATGTGGTCCACATCCTCACCCCGCCCAAGACTCACTTACCCATCGCCACCGACTGCCTCCAAGCCGGTGCCCACGTCATCTGCGAAAAGCCCGTAGCCCCTAGCTACAGCGAATTCACAGACCTCTGGAAAATCTCCAAAGCCTGCGATCGCATCCTCATAGAAGATCACAACTACCGCTTCAACGCCCCCATCCGCGCCATTGAGTCACTCATTGCCAACGGCGCGCTCGGCGAGATTCACGAAGTCGAAATCCGCATCACGCTCAACGTCCGCAGCGGCGGTCGCTACGCCGATGTCAACCTACCCAGCCCTAGCCACAAAATGCCCGCTGGCGTCATCCACGATTTCATCACCCATCTGTGCTATTTGGTCATTCACTTCTTGCCCAACACCGAATTTGAACGCATCACCGCAGCTTGGAGCAACCACGGTCAAGACGACCTCTTCAAATACGACGATTTAGACGCACTGCTCATCGGCAACAAATCCCATGCCCGGGTGCGCTTCAGCTGCTACAACGGCCCCGAGTGCTTTGGCGTTACCGTGCGCGGTTCTCAAGGCTACGCCGAAACCGATCTCTTCCAGCCCTACTTACGATGCGTCAAGCCTCGCATCGGCGGCAAGCAGCTCTCTCCCTTGGTCAACCACTTTGTCAATGGCTGCTCCCTCGTCGGCTCTAGCTTCCGCAACTTCCGCAACAAAGTCATGCAACAAACCCCCTACGAGGGGCTCCACTACCTCCTCGGCCAAACCTACGCGGCCATCAGTGCAGGGCACGCGCCCCCCATCTCGTTTGAAGATATGGCCCGGACCAGTCAGCTGGTTGAAGCGCTCCTTGATGAGCAGAATCGAGTCTAGAAACCGGTGATGAAAGACGATTCAGAAAAAGGGCATCCGGCTGCTCACCATAGCGTCCACCCGTCTTGTGGCAATCCTTCTGATAGCAAGCAGGCTGAGGGCACTCCTTCTTACGGCATTGTGACGATTGGCCGCAATGAGGGTACACGTCTCATCTGTTGTTTAGAAACGCTCAAGGCACTACTGCCCGTCACCGTTCCCATTGTCTACGTCGATTCTGGCTCAACAGACAACAGCGTCTACGAAGCCAAAAATCGTGGGGCTGATGTGATCATGCTGGATATGACTACGCCCTTTACAGGTGCCCGGGCCCGCAACGCTGGCCTATCGCGCCTGCTCAAAACCCATCCGAATCTTGAGTATGTGCAGTTCATTGATGGGGACTGTGAGTTGCTTTCAGGGTGGTTACCTGCTGCGATCGCAAACATCAGCGCCCATCCAGAGATAGCCGTCGTCTTCGGTCGCCTGCGAGAACGCTTCCCTGCCGCCTCCATCTACAATCAGCTAGCCGACCTAGAGTGGTCTGTTTCTGCTGGAGAAGCCAAGAGCTGCGGCGGCATTGCCCTCATGCGCGTCTCTGCTCTCCAGGAAACCGGCGGCTATAACCCCGCCCTCATTTGCGGCGAAGAACCCGAGCTGTGCATTCGGCTCCGCCGCCTCGGCTGGAAAATCTGGTGCCTTGATGTTGACATGGCCATCCACGATATGGACATGCATCGCTTTGGCCAGTGGTGGAAGCGCTCCATTCGCTATGGATGGGCTACCGCCCAAGGCGCAGCGATGTACGGCAGCGCCCCGGAAAAATATAAGCTCAAAGAGCACCTCAGCGGCTGGCTCTGGGGAGCCGCCCTTCCCGCCAGCACCCTAATGCTAGCGGCGCTCACCAAGGGCATCACCCTAGCGATTATGCTCTTCGCCTACAGCCTACAAATCGGGAGAATCTACCGAAACAGACAGCAAGCAGGCAGACCGGCAAAGGAATCCTTCCTATACGCCCTCTTTTGCGTCGTCTCAAAAGTTCCCCAGGCCATTGGGCAGGGTAAATATTGGCTCAATCAGTGGCAGCAAAGACCAGCTGAAATTATCGAATACAAGCAGCCGTAAGAATCACGGTAGAGACAGCTACAGCCTAGAAGCCCAGCAGCCTAAACACGTTCAGCGGATTCAAAACGCGTCCAATACCATCTATCACCGAGAGATAGCCCCGTTTAGCCACTACAATCACATCCCCATCTTCAACTTGATAGGTATCTACTAAGTTGCTCAGATCGATATCAGACTGTTGTATCTGACCGTCTTCGCTGAGGCGAACAAGGCTGACAGCCGAGAGCTGGGCATCGGTGGTGGGTCCACCCGCGATCGCAACTGCACTCGAAATAGAACTGTTGGGCGGCACCGCCACCTCACCAGGCTGTACCACCTCACCCACCACCTTCACCCGCACCGTGCTGGGCGCCAGGCTGGAGCTTGCTACCGTTCGCCGGTCAATTGCATCCCCGGTCAGCGGCGGAATAAAAATAGAATCACCGTCCCTCAGCGTCAGATCAGCCGTCCCCGCACTAGAGGTAATCGTCTCCCACAGGTTTAGCGTTAGCAGCTCCTCACGCCCACCTTGCAGCGGTCGCCGCACCGTCACCTGACGAATGTCCGCATCGCGGGTCACCCCACCCGCTAGCAACACCGCTGAACTCAAAGTAGGAATAGCACGCTGATTAGACAGCTGAGCATTCGTGCTGGGCGCACTGACGTTGCTGGCATTTAGCGTGGTGCCATTGTTGCTGGTGAGGCCGCTCAGCTGCAGCGGGCCAGGCCGGTGCACTTCACCGGCTACCGTCACCACGATTGGCCGCATCACCGCGAGGCCCACATTCACAGCAGGCTCCACCAGATACGCACTCAGCTGCTGAGTCAGATATGCGCTGAACTGATTGGGCGTCAGCCCTGCCGCTCGCACCGGCCCGATCAGAGGCAGGGTCACCGTACCATCCGGCAGCAGGGCCACTGTCCCAGTAAATTCGGGATAGCCAATCACCGAGAGCGAAATCTGGTCACCCGCGCCCAAAATGTAGGTCGCATTGCTTGCAGCACTGCCTACACCGCCCAAGGTGCCGCTCAAGGTGCTGCCCACAGGCTGCGTACCCGGCATTGACTGGGATGGCAGCCGTAGTGAGCCGTTCTGAGCTGGCCCGTTCTGATTTGCGGGAGATGAATTCAGTGGGTCCAGCGTTGGCTGCCCGGTAATCTGAGCCAGCGCAGAAGCGCCCAGCCCGCAGCTCCACAGCAGCGCTACAGCTGCAGCCATCTTACCCGCCTTACCCGAAATACGCGCCATGGGTCCTATCTGCCAAAACAAATCTGCTAAAACGAAATACAAACTCAACTCAACCAAAAATGACTGGTGCCAAGGACTCAAAAGCCTCGCCCGTTACTCCGACCATTCGTCGTCGCCATCTGAGCAGTCTCCTGATCGCCCTCTAAGCGTCCCTTGGCGATTCGTGCCGTGCGGCTAGCCAGGTCAGTCAGCTCGCGGGCATCGTACGAATATTCACCAAAGTCATTCTTGCTGTCGACGCCATTTGCAATCATGCCGAGCACGGTCGCACCCGAGCGAGCCAGCAGAGATTTAGCCGCCAGCGCCCGGTCGTAGGTGACATGGCGAGGTCGCATCACCATCAGCACGCCGTCGGCCAAATTGCCCAAGACGGCAGCATCAGCAGCCCCTGCCAGCGAAGGCGTATCGAATATCACATAGTCGAAAGATTCTCCAAATAGCTCAATCAAAGCCGCCATCCGTTCAGAATCTAGCAGCGCCATCGGATTAGGTGGCACAACGCCCGCAGGCAAAACCGTCAAATTGTCACTCACAGGCTGAAGGGCTTCCTCCAAGCTGCCTTCACCCACCAGCACGTGGCTCAGCCCGACCGCATTCACTAGGTTCCACAGGTGATGCTGACTAGGCGATCGCATATCCGCATCCACCAGCAGCACCCGGCGATTAGTCTGAGCAACCGCCGCTGCCAAGTTGGCACACACCTCAGACCTCCCTTCACCCGAAATCGAGCTAGTCATCACCAGCGACTTTAGCTTTTTATCAGAGCTGATAAACCGAAGGTTGGCCTGCAGCATCTGATACGCCCCAGACAAAATCGGATACAGACTCTCCAGCGTCACGATACGACGAGAAGGCAAACCATCTTCCTCAGCCGCCGCCTCTACAAGCTCAGACTCCTTAGGAATTTCAAATCGGGGAATGACGCCTAGCAGCACGTAGCCAAAAATCTTCTCGCCGTCCTTCACCGTCTTAAGCGTACGGTCAATCAGGTCTAAGAAAAACGCTGTTGCAATTCCCAGAAATGCGCCGACCACTCCCCCAGCCAGCAGATATTTCGTCTTCCCTTCCACCTTAGCCGAGGCCGGTGGCACTGCCTGCTCAACAATCCGAGCACTACCAATATTGCGGTTCTCAGCTAGCTGAATTTCCTGCAGGCGCAGGCGCAGATTTTCGAGGGAGGTTTGAGCGGCATCCCGGCGCTGGCGCAGCTCTGTCTGCGTCTGCTTCAGCCGAGGAAAAATTTCACCCTGACGCTGATAGGCATCCCGCGTGGCCACCAGCGTCACCAGCTGGTTGTAAGCGCTTTCTCGTCTCAGTTCTGCCTGCACAAGCTGCTGTGCCAGCTCCTGGTCAATATCGCTCATGCCCAACAAACCCATGGCACTACTGCCGCGACTCACCTCCGTCACCCGGCTACGAAGCACCTCGATAAGGGCCTGCTCGCGTCGCTGCAACTCCCTCACCGTAGGGTGACGAGGGGTGTAGCGCGTGAGTGCCGTCGCTAGGTCAGAGCGGATGGTTTGCAGCTGAGTCAGCGCCTCCTGAACGGCGGGCGACTGATTGATAGTCGCCAGGTTTCTAGCTTGCTGTGAGGTCATGCCCAAACGGCGGGCAATTTGGTCGGCCTGAGTCTCGGCTTCCACCAGGCTGACCTGGGTTTGGCTAATTTGGTTGTCGACGCTTGCGATCGCACCCACTGTCGCTCCCGCTTCCTCTGTCAGCGCAATCACCCCATTGCCTTCATTAAAGAGCTTCAGGGCCTCACTCAAGTTCTCGGCCTCAGCCTGAGCCCGAGGCAGCTCATCTTCCAAAAATTCTCGGGCAGCCTTCACCTCGGAACGCTGGCTACTCACATTGGCTGCAATGTAAGACTTCATGATCTGGTTGACCACAGCCGCAGACAGCTCCGGATTCCCAGAGCGGTAGGAAATCGTAATTAGGTCCGTATCGCCCAACGGATCAACGCTCAGCTCACTCGCCAAACTCCCCGGTGCAATCAGCTCGCCCTCAGCATTGCGAAGGTCTAGCGTACGAATCGTATCTTCCAAAATCGGCAGCGAAAAGATAATCTCCGCCTGCGTTGCCAACGGGTCGCTCGTACCCTTCAGAGATTCCAAATTGCCTAGCTCTTGGGCTACCCCGGTCAGTTCAGCAGTTCGGTCATCTCTCAGCAGCAGCTTAGACTTCGCTTCAAAAAGCGGTTTCTGTGAAGAGGCAGCGCTCAGCGCAGCCAGCACCGTCAGCACAAACACCACAGAAGCCGGAAGCCAGCGACGCTTGAGCACCAGCCAGTAGCGCTGCAGGTCAATTTCCTCAATTCGCTCTTCGTAGATCATCAGCTCAGCCCGATTGTGGTCGGCACATACAGTCAGCACACCAGCAGTGCGACAAGCCTGCGCTTGGCCCATCTACACCCATCTCGTCTTACACAGACGCCAGTTGATGCTCGAATGTTCCGATTCACCAATCAAGTTAAAGCGATTTGTCTAACGCACTCCCTTCAGTGAAATCCCGTCTGCTCCGACTGTTCCAAGTTATCCGTATGCTCAACGCGCCCAGCTCACTCAGAGCAATCCGTCTGTAGAGAACGCGCCATTGGCCTCGGCTTCACCGGTCGGCAGGGCGTCCCGACACACACGTGTCCTTCAGGCAGAGACGCAAAAACACTGCTACGGGCACCAACCACCGCATTCGCCCCAATCCTCACCCCTGGCCCCACAAAGCAGTCGGTAGCCACCCAGGCCCCATTCTCTATCACAATCTCGCCAGTCATCAGGCCGAAGCGAGGGTCCGAAATATCATGGCTGCCCGTGCACAGATAGCTCTTTTGAGAAATTACGCAGTGAGCCCCCACTTTGATCGGTGCCAAGCTGTAGAAAACCGCATCGTCACCCACCCAGCTGTACTCGCCAATTTCCACATTCCAAGGGTAGGTAAACCGAGCCGTCGGCCGGATGCGCACACCCACACCAATCTTGGCGCCAAACTGTCTGAGCAGCCACCGACGCGGTCCATGGGCAAAGTGCGGCGAAAGCGGGAATAAGACTCCCTGTATCAGCCACCACACCAGCATCCGTAGCCGCGAGCCGCCCGCGTCATAGCCCGGCTCGTGGTAAGTTCTCAAGTCCACAAAAGGCGGCTTACCAAGCGGTGTCTTCAGTCCGTCGTTGTGCAAGCCATTTTGCAGCGCATCACCCGGTCCGGTCGACCGACCGTTTTGCTCGTTAGCAGAGACTTTATTCTGCGTAGATGTCATTACCCTTGAAATCTCCCGTGTGCACACAAGTGTGAAAGCGTGTATGCGCGACAGTGAGAGCGTTTGAAACTGGTTGGCACATAGGGTTGCAGACCCAGCCAACAACCCCGGCCCATACACAGCAGCCTTACAACGGCTACCTTCCCGCTTTCGCTACAGCCTTTACGTCGTTTGCTCCAGCGCCTGCTCAGCAGACGGCTGAACAGATGGCTCAACGGTCGCGACTGACGGGGCATCAGGCGCCAACTTGTTCAGCCGTCCGCCAAACTTTAGCTCATACAGCTTCACGCCAATCTGATACTCATACTGACTGAGCAATCTGCCGTAAACGTAGCCCGCATAGCCATCCAAAAAGCCCAGCTGAATGACATAAAACAGCAAAAATCGTAGAAACGGCTTGAAGGGCAAACGCACCCAAATCTTTTTCAAAAACCGCTTGCGCTGAACCGCGTCGCCAAATAAGTTGGCCCCGATCGTGCCATCATCACCCATGCCCGTGAGCAGGTTGTAGTACACCCTCGCCTCCCAGTTGGAATAGCGGTTATGGCGAGCTAGCCAATGGTACAGATCGCGGAAGTCTTCGTGGAGCATGTCTTCCTGCAGGTATCCCACCTTATCTTGCGGAATCATCACATGCTCGTGGACTTCGTTGTCACCGGTATTGCGAATGTCTTCGGTATTGAGGTTTTCATAGCGGCCTTTCGCATGGCGGAAAAGACGCAGGTTCCAGTCGGGATACTTGCCGCCGTGGCGAATCCACTTGCCCAGGAAAAAGACCCGACGATTGATGTAGTAGCCATCGAGGTCCGGATTTTTGATTTTCTCAGCGATTTCGGCCCAAGATTCGGGTGTGATCCGCTCGTCGCAGTCTACGATCAGCACCCACTCGTTGCGAAAGGGGAGGTTGTCGAGCGCCCAGTTCTTTTTTTTGGGCCAGCGGCCGTTGAAGTCAAACTGAACGACCTTAGCGCCCAGTTTTTCTGAAATTTCAACCGAGCGGTCCTCACTGTGAGAATCCACCACAAACACCTCATCGGCCTGCGCCAAGCTAGCCAAACAGGCGGGCAGATTTTCTTCCTCGTTTTTAGCGGGAATCAGGACTGAAACAGGAATCGGTGCAGAAGTCATGGTGGATATGGTTAGGAGATGACTGGTTTAGGAGATGACGGAGTAGAAAATGACGATATCGAAATAGCGGACTCAACATACACGGGCGCGGCTACAGAGACGGCGGTCAGGTCGGTCCCGATGCAGGTCTACAAACAACCCTTAAGCCGACGTTTGTGGGCTGCCCCGTCGCCGTAGCAGGTAGCGAACGACGCTGCCCAGATAGGCTACCTGACCGTAGGCATAGGCAAAATTTTCAAATCGCTGGGCGGGCCGATGAATGTATTTCACAGTTTTATAAAGGCCTCGCACAAGCCTTTCCCCACCGTATCGCAGCTGCTTGATCCCTGCCTTACCGCTGGACTGCTCTCGGTAGCACTCACTGATTCCCTGCCACCAGCTGCGGCTGAGAAACCAGCCGGGCTTCATGCGAGCAGGCGCAACGTTGTGCGCTGCGATCGCATCGGGCACATAGGCCACCTGCAAATCGCGCTCAAGTGCCATCCGGGTCAGCTGCTGCTCCTCATTAGAGAGCAAATTCTTACCCACCCGGCCCAAGTTCGGGTCAAATCCGCCCACCGCGTCTAAAAAAGATCGCCGCACGGCATAGTTCAGCCCTCTCGGCGTCAGCGAAGGCTGCTCAATATAGACCAGCTCATCACCCAAGTCATAGGCCCCCAGTCCGCTCGAAAGATCGTCCGACAGCCAGGCCGGTGGCTGCGCATTGGGCGGCCAAATCAGCGTCACCTTACCGCCAGCGATCGCCACCTTCTCATGCTGCGCAAACACAGCTAGCAGCGCCGCCAACCAGCCCCGACTCGCCTCCGCATCATCGTCCAAATACGCTAAGATTTCACCCTTCGCGGCTTGGGCACCGCAGTTGCGGGCCACAGAAAGGCCCAGCTTGGGTTCATACACATAGCGCATGTTGGGATAGTGCAGACGCGCTTTAGCGATCGCTGCGGTCCCATCAGTAGAGGCATTGTCCACCACAATGATTTCGTAGTTCTCTATTGTTTGCGCCAGCAGACTATCGATAGCAGCACCGAGGTACTGCTCACGGTTATGGGTGCAGATAATTGCTGAAATCAGCGGTGCGACCATGACAGGCAAAGAAATAAAGAATCATGCAAAAGCATACAAGCACAAACACTGAGTCTCAGACTGTTTCCGGAGGATTCATCTGGAGAAAGGCCGGCTGGATATGCCAGCCCGGGCGACATCAGTGCAAATCTGGGCAAATCTGGCCGGTTCAGAGCTAGCCGGCTGTAAAGAAAACCAACTGCAGATCTTGGAACAATCACGAGAGCAGTCACATCAAGATTGCCCTACAGACGAACCACATTCCCTTCTTGGTCAGGGATAATTTAGTCAGGGATAACCTTGAGTGCGTGAAGCAGCTCGTTTCCATATATAAGCGTACGCGAACTTTTTTAACGTCAAGGTTCAGTAATTCCTTGTAAACTCGCCATAAAAATTCTGCAATATAGCCTGCGATATGAATACCGCTATTAACACAAGGGGCCACCGTTCCTCAGAGAGTGATATCGACCTTGCGCCCGCTATTGACCATACGTTGTTAGCCCCAGCAGCGGGCCCAGAGCAAATTGCACAGCTGTGCGAAGAGGCCGTTCGCTACCGCTTTGCCTCTGTCTGTGTGTACCCCAGCTACGTTCCTCTCGCCGTCGAAAAGCTACATCAAAAGCGCCCCAGAGTCTGCAGCGTCATTGGGTTTCCTAGCGGTGCCACCACCGCCAAGGTAAAGCTCTACGAAGCGCAAGAAGCTGTAGAGAATGGCGCCACAGAGCTAGATGTCGTCATCAATTTAGGTTTGCTAAAGGCGGGCGAAGCCAATCTCTTGCACAGCGAAATAGCCACCATTGTCGAGCTGACTGGCCAGCCGGTGAAGGCCATCTTAGAAACAGCGATTTTAACGTCAGCCGAAAAACGCCTCGCCGCGGAAATTTGCCTAGATGCGGGCGTCACCTTTCTCAAAACCAGTACGGGCTGGCAAGGAGGTGCAACGGTAGAAGATGTCAAACTCCTGCGACAAATTGCAGGCGATCGCATTGGCATCAAAGCTTCAGGTGGCATTCGTACGCCCGAGCAGGCAATTGCCCTGATTGAAGCCGGCGCCACTCGCCTAGGCACTTCCCGAGGGCCACACATTTTGCAGCTGCAGGCTGAGGCACTGTCATCATGAGTCAGCGCAGCTACAAGGCAACCGGCATCAACCTCAAAGGCATACCCATGGGCGAATCGGACCGGATGGTCACGGTGCTCACCAAGGAATATGGACTGGTACGAGCGATCGCACCCGGTGCCCGCAAGCACAAATCCAAGCTAGCAGGCCGCTCCGGCCTTTTTGTCGTCAATGACTTGCTCTTTATCAAGGGCAAATCCATCGACAAGCTAATTCAGGCCGAAACCGTTCGCTCTTTTCCAGGACTCAGCAGAGATCTCGCCAAGCTCACCGCCAGCCAGTACCTCGCCGAAATCGCCCTGTCGCAGGCGCTCAGCGAACAGCCCCAAGAAGACCTCTACTATCTCTTGCTAGAGCACCTCGCCCGCCTCGAAGCCGCCGCCAAGCCACATATTTTAGCCTGCCTTGCCCAGGCCACCTTTCATCTGCTGGCCCTGGCTGGAGTTGCCCCCGAAGTCTTTCGCTGCTGTCTATCGCGATCGCCCCTTACCGTCGACCTGGGCAACCCAGAGTGGAAAGTGGGCTTCAGCGTTTCGTCTGGTGGTGCCGTTGCCCTGTCTGAAATTGAGCGCATAGAGCGCGATCGCCTCGCCGAACTCCGTCAGTCTATGGCCCAGCAGGCAGCCGAAAGAGACGCCCTCAACGCACAGCAGCAGATAGCCGCAAGCCCGCTTTCAGTACAGTTAGGCCAGCAACGTGAGCTGCAGGCGACCGCAGCAGAGGCTTCAGGCACCTACAGGCTCAGCCCTTCTGTCAAAGCAAAAGTTTCCAAAGAAGTCGCTCGCAACTTAGGTATCGTCACCTATCTCAGCGCAGCCGAAATCGCGCTGATGCAGCAGCTGAGCAAGCCGCAGCTGCTACTGACCGTACCCAGCCGTCCTTCATACATCACCGCAGACAGGCACCCGACCGACAGTCCAAATGCTACCAATATCACCTCAAATGCAGCTGCGAACATTAGCGCAAACAATCGTACACCCGCCGCTTTCGACTCACAAATCGCCGCACAATCAGGCACAATAGACATATCGACATCAGCCGAGCCCCATTTCATGTGGCGCCATATCGAAAAGGCGCTACGCCACTACGTTCAATATCAAATCGACCGGCCCATCCGTTCAGCGGCCCTCATCGACAGCTGCTTCATCTCACCAGACAATGCTTCGCCAGCCTGAATCCGACACTGACAACACAAATAGCGGGCCAAGCAGCGAATCGAAAGACCATGGCAGCTACCCATCAGCCTTGGTTGAGCCATCTCAGCCCTCGACTAAGCTACCTCAGCCGCCGCTAAAATCAGCCACCCTTTCAAAAGCGTCTGACCCCGAACTGACCTCTGTCCAGCAAAGTCACGCGGCCCACGTAGAAACATCTATAGAAAAATCTAAAGACACACAGCCAACCAGTCCAGCCGCTGACCCTATCCATGGCCTGTGGCCAGTTTTTCGCAATCGTAACTTTCTCACCCTGTGGAGCGGTCAAGTCTTTTCGCAGCTGGCCGACAAAGTCTACCTAGTGCTGATGATTGCCATCATCTCCACCCGGTTCAAATCCCCTGATCAAACCATCAGTGGATGGGTGTCGGCAATTATGATCGCCTTCACGATTCCGGCAGTCCTGTTTGGCTCATTGGCAGGCGTCTATGTCGACAGATGGCGTAAAAAACCGGTCCTCGTCTTTACCAACCTGCTGCGCGGCCTCTTAGTTGGGTTCATTCCCATTTTGCTTTGGCTAACTAAGGGCTGGGACGTTGGCGGTCTGCCCGTCGGCTTCTACATTTTACTGGTGATTACGTTCTTGGTCTCCACCCTGACGCAGTTCTTCGCACCGGCTGAGCAAGCCGTCATTCCGCTCATTGTCAAAGAGCGCAATCTACTGCCTGCCAATTCGTTGTATACCACCACAATGATGGCCTCCGTGATTGTTGGCTTCGCAGTCGGAGAACCGGTGCTGGCGCTGGCTGATACTTGGCTTGCCCCCCTTGACCAAGGGACTGGCATTGGCAAGTCGGTGTTGGTGGGCGTGAGCTATGCGATCGCGGGCATCCTCTTGCTACTTATGACCACCCACGAAGCCAAGGTCGATACCACCGCACAAAGCAAACCCTGGGCAGATATCAAAGACGGCATCGATTACCTACGTCAGCAGGTGCAGGTGCGCAGCGCCCTCATTCAGCTCATCGTGCTCTTTTCAGTATTTGCAGCCCTTGCCGTGCTGGCCGTTCGGCTCGCCGAAATTATTCCTACCATTAGCTCCTCTCAGTTTGGATTTTTGTTGGCAGCAGGCGGCGTTGGGCTGGCGCTCGGGGCCGTCGCCATTGGGCAGTTTGGCCAGCGATTCTCCCGCTCTCAGCTAGGGCTAGTCGGCTCTCTGGGCATGGCAGCGATGCTCACCGGGCTTTCGCTCGCCCCCGCACAACTTTGGCCTAGCCTAGGGCTCATCGGTGGCCTAGGGATCTTTGGCGCCATGGTCGGCATCCCCATGCAAACCACCATTCAAGAAAAGACCCCCGAAAACATGAGGGGCAAAGTATTCGGCCTTCAAAACAACGTTGTCAATATTGCGCTAAGCCTGCCCCTAGCTCTAGCAGGCATTGCTGAAACATTTTTCGGGCTCAGAACAGTGTTTGGCCTATTGGCCATCCTCGTTGCCACAGGCGGCTTCTTTACCTGGTCCCTCGTTAAAGCCGCAGAAACCTCTCCCACGACTACTGCCTCCTAATTTCCTCAAATTGCTGCTGACTATCGTTATCTAACATCGACGGCAACCAGGACAGCAAGTAAGCAATAGATGCTCAGCAGTTAGAAAAAGCACCTCAAAAGGTGGCTGATTGCATAGGTGTCCTCGCGTGCAGATATACTGCTAGTACTAGATTAGTCATCAAATCCACACACACCCTCGTCACAATCCACTGTCTACTCGCTAATTCCTAACCCTCACCAGTAGGCAGTCAAAGGCGCTTTATCGACCTCAGCGAATAAATGCATATTGCCTGGCTTGGTAAAAAATCGCCCTTCTGCGGCAACGTTACCTACGGAAAAGAAATTACAAACGCTCTACTAGACAGAGGGCACCGGGTTACGTTCTTACATTTCGCGCAATCCGATGAGATTGCAGCGGACCCTTCCGGCTACGAAGAAGTCTCACTACCGTTCATCTTCAAGTCGCAAATTCTCACGATTCCGACGCTGGGCTCAGCCAAGCTACTAGCCGAAACCCTAGCAAAGCTCAAGCCCGACATCGTTCATGCATCGCTCATTCTCTCTCCGCTCGACCTGAAGCTACCAGAAATTTGCCAAGAGCTGGATATTCCGCTTGTTGCCACCTTTCACCCCGCTTTTGATCAAAAGCGTCGCAATTTCTCATCTAGCACCCAGCACCTGGCCTACCAAGTCTATGCGCCACGCCTGGCAAACTATGACAAAGTCATTGTTTTCTCCAAAATTCAGCGCAGCTTACTCGTCAAGCTAGGCGTACCTTTTGAGCGCGTTGCGGTCATTCCTAATGGCGTGGATACCGCCCGCTACACACCCGGCCCCTCAGACATCAAACAAACCTTAGGCGCTCGCCAGCTCTACGTTTACCAAGGTAGGCTCTCCCCTGAAAAAAATGTTGAGTCTCTGCTCAAAGGCTGGCGAGCCGCTCGCATGGCATCCAACGACAAACTGGCCATTGTCGGCAGTGGTCCCCTAGAAGCCTCGCTTAAAGCCTTCTATGCAGACCGCAGCATTCTCTGGCTCGGATTTGTTGCTAATGAAGAGCGTCGTATCGACATTTTGCGCGGCGCAGATGCCTTCATTCTGCCGTCGCTCGTAGAAGGACTCTCCTTGTCCCTATTAGAAGCAATGGCTTGTGGAACCGGATGTATCGCCACAGATGCAGGTGCAGACGGAGAAGTTTTAGACCAAGGTGCAGGGGTAATTCTCAATACCCAAAAAGTGTCTAGCCAGCTACAAACGCTCTTCCCGCTATTTCGCGAGCATCCTGAGATTACAAAGCTGCTAGGTCAAAAAGCTAGAGCACGCGTATTGGAGCGCTACACCCTCCGACAAAACATCACGCAGCTAGAACAGCTCTACAGTCAACTGGTCCCGGTTTTACAACGCCATTTTTCACTCAAGGGTGCGAGCTTTAGGCAGCCGTGAGCTGTGGATAAGCCGCCTGATAAATCGCTAAATTCCCTAAATGCCTTCTAAAGCATAGATAAAGAACTGATATTTATCGATGAAGAGCCATTGCGAACTGCGTAAGATCACGTCAGGTCTGGTGGTGAGGCCACTATATTGTGCGTGTTAGATATCAGATTTCATACCTGTACAGGACTCACACATGCGTAGATACCGGCACATACAACCGTATTTACGACAGCGCAGATCCATCTCTAGCACAAGATCTTGTTGAGTAATATCACTGAGAAGTGACCACAAATCCCCTATACTGCAGCGGTCTTACAGAGACCCAAATCCAGTGTAGAAATTCAGGGCACTGGCATTGCAAAAGAGCCTAGTTACATGACGCTCAATTCCCACCACACAGCTCCACGGCTCTCTATCTTTTTTCAGCTAGATCCGTTTAACCCCACAATCGGCGGTATTCAAACCTGTATCAAATACGTCCTTAAGTACGCGCCTCCTGAGTTTCGCATCCAGCTGATCGGGATCACTCAGGCCCAAGCATCCGTTGGTCAGTGGCAAACGGCAGAACTCCACGGAAGAGAATTCGATTTTTTACCCCTGCTACACGTTGCTGATGACAACATTCGCGGGTTCATTCCTACAACGCTTAAGTACGCTATCGCACTTAGGAAATATCTCCGGCGCCAGCCGATAGAGTCTGAGTTCTATCAATTCCACCGCATAGAGCCAACGGTCTTTACCCAAGGGCTCTCCGGCACGAAGCTCCTCTATATTCACAACGACATCTATCAAGAAATTAAAGGCGGTAATCGCGGTGGCATTCTTTGGAAGCGCTTTCCTTGGGCTTACTTTGCACTGGAGAAAAAGCTAGTCAGCCAGTTTGATCGCATCCTCTCTTGTAACTCACAGTCAGCGGCGCTGTACCGAGAGCAATATCCAGACATTGCCAATCGGGTCTCTTACCTGCCAAACACCTTTGATAGCGAGCTTTTTTACGCCTTTACGCCACTCCAGAAGCAAGCTGCAAAAGAGCAACTCGCGGCTAAGCTTAATCTTCCAGCCCAGAAACAGTTTGTGCTGTTTGCGGGCAGGCTCCACCCACAAAAGCAACCCGCTTTGCTGATACAGGCCCTGGCTCAGCTCAATCGACCCAACGCTCACTTGCTCATTGTGGGTAAAGGTGAGCTAGAGAGCGAGGTCCGCAGCGAGATAGACAGATTGGGCTTGCGATCGCAAGTCACCCTCCTCGGTTCAATGCCCCAGCATGAGCTCGCCGATCTCTATCGCACCTGCGACCTGTTCGTCTTGACCAGCGCCTACGAAGGGCTAGCCAGAGGCAGCCTAGAAGCGCTGGCCTGCGGGACGCCTGTGGTCACCACCCGCGCAGGCGAAACGCCCAACTTCCTAGCGCCCGACAGCGGCCTCGTTTGCGACGAAAACACACCGGCAGCGATCGCTCAGCACTGGAAAACCGTCCTTGAAAATCCACAAGACTTTCCAGCCGCGGCCTGCCTACGAGTCGTGCAGCCCTACGAAGCCAGCCAGGTGATTCAGACGCTCTATGGCGACCTTCTAGCAGCATGGCAGCAGCGCGCGGACCCAAACAACGCTGACAGCAACAAACCGATGGTTTTACAAGAATCTGGTTGACACTTATCAGCTAACCGCTGTTTTCTAAACGAAAAACCGCAGTTTTACAAATTACAACATCTACGTCCTATCTATTTAAGCGTGCATTTCTATCGTTTTTCATCCATCTAAACGTGCTTCGGCATAGCGCTAACATTATTGAAACACCCCTTTCCGGACTATGAGAATAGCTGTTATTGGCTCGAAAGGATTGCCACCCCATCAGGGAGGAATAGAGCACCATTGCGCTGAAGTCTATCCGCGCATGGTAGAGGCTGGTCACAGTGTCGATCTCTATGCCCGATCTTCTTACAATCACGGGGGCCGAGTCTGCACCTACAAGGGTGTCAATGTCATCACGGTCCCCTCTATCAAAATCAGGGGCATAGATGCGCTCGCATGCTCAGGTATTGCGACGCTTATGGCCCTACGGAAGAACTATGACATCGTTCACTTTCATGCCCTCGGCCCCTCCCTATTCACACCGCTGCCAAAATTCTTATCGAGCGCCAAAGTGCTCACCACCTGCCATGGGCTCGACTGGCAGCGGGCAAAGTGGGGCGCCTTTTCTAGCAGAGTGATCAAAACCGGCGAGCAAAACGCCGTTCGCTATGCCGACCAGCTTGTTGTCGTCTCTGAAGCGCTGCAGACCTACTTTCTCAAGCAATACGGCCTCCTAGCAACCTACATCGAAAACGCGCCAGTAGCCTACACCGCTACAGACGCTCAGTTTCGCTACGGTCAGGAGCTTGGCGTTACCCCAGGTAAATACCTCCTATTTTTGGGTCGGCTTGTCCCTGAGAAACGGGTGGACCTGCTGTTACAGGCTTTCCAAAACTTGCAAAATAGCCACCAGCTCCAAGACTGGAAACTAGTCCTAGTCGGTGATAAGAGCGATACAGGTCCCTTCACCTCCCAGCTACTTCAGCTTGCTGACAACAATCCCAACATCATCTTTACTGGCGAACTCCAGGGCATGCTCTTAGCAGAAATCGTCCGTGGCGCTGGGTTATTTGTTCTTCCTTCCGATATTGAAGGTCTGCCATTGGCTCTACTAGAAGCCATGCAAGAGCACATTCCAGTCGTCGTCAGCGATATTCCTGTGCACCGGCAAATGATTGGGCATGATCGGGGGCTCATATTTAGAGCGGGTGACCTAGCAGACTTGCAAGCCCGGCTTGTGCAAGCCATCTCACAGCCAGGCAAGATGAGACAAATGGCATACAACGCCGCTAAGTACGTAGAACGCCATCACAACTGGGATAACATCACACGCAAATACGTCTCTCTTTACGAATCTTTGTCAGAAACGCAAACAACAGCGTCGCGCATTCCAGTCTCTCTAGGCTCTAAGCTTCCATAGCTTGCTGAACGGTAGCTTGCTGAACGGCAGCTTTCTGAACGGTCTTCCGAACGGTCTTCTGAGCAGTCCTTTAGATAGCTTTCTAAACTTGCTTCTGCAACGATTAGGACTCTGCGGGCTTGCTGGTTTTTGCGATCGCAATCTTAATCAATCCAAGGGGCACCGCGCGCACAGTCGGCACGAACAGCACAAGCCCATAAGCAGCCACAAAGGCAACGCCACCCACGATAGGTGATACCAAACTGGCCAAAATCGGCACCATCGCCGCCAGGGTTAACCACACAGCCGCGCCGTACTGAGGGCTACCATACAGCTCACGCAAAAAGCGATGCAGCCACACATTACTCATAATGGTGAGCAGCTCAGCAATGCCGTATCCCCACAGACCAAAGGTCGGCATGAGCAACGCGCAGCCTGCCCACAGCAATAGGATATACACCACATAAGACTGCGTCACCTGGTTGTTGCGGTCTACAGCGTACAGCGCGCCTGCGTGCAAATCGAACATGGCACGCACCATGGCAGACAGCGCAATAAACGGGAAAATCTGCGTGCTTCGCAGCCAGGCCTCGCCAAACAGCAGTGGAATAATCCAGCTATCTAGACAAGCAAACGCAGAGCATACCGAGCCAATGAGTAGGGCTTGATAGGCCATGCCGCGACTAATCGTACTGAGAATCACCTCCGCATTGCCTCTCAGCCGGGACATGACGCTCACAGACATGCGCCGAATCACCATCCGTAGGATAGATAGCTGCTCCGATAGTCGAATAGCAATACTGACAATCCCAGCGGCCTCCACCCCAAGAATCGGCGTTACCAGCACAGGAATGGTCAGTGCCCGCATGGTAATCACCCAAAAGGAAAGCGAAAACGTCAACCCATAGGCTAAGGCTGGCCGCATTAGTGACCACCGCCACCGCCACTGCCACCGCACCCGGTAGTAGTACTGGGCGAGCAGCAGCATCACTAGTCCGCGAGACCCCAGCCCGGCAATCGGTCCCCAGTAGCCCCAGCCCATAAACACGAGCGGCAGCGCCACTGAATAGTTGGCCAGTTGAGCGCCAATTTCAATCAGGCCCACTTCAGAAAAAGCCAGCTCTCGCTCTAGCATGGCAATCGAAACGCTGGCGGCAATGTCGGCTGCAATCGGTAGGGGCAACCATCTCACAAGGTCAGCGATCGCAGGTTCCCCCGTCCACGCACCGATTACAGGTGCCAGGGCAATCAACCCCACGGCTAGCCCCACATTAACTAAGTTCAAAAACGCCAGCACCTGAGCCGGCGCAGTTTTGTCGAGGTCACGCTGCTTAATCAGATAGCTATTGAGCCCTAGACGACCATTCCAAGTGGCAAAGTAAAAGATGCCGAGCGCATTGACCAAAATACCATAGTCACTAGGCCCTAACGTTCTTGCAATGACTAGGATGCTGATGATCGACATTCCGACCGATATCAGCTGACGCAGTGTCAGATAGAGTCCGCCCTTAATGATTTTTTGCTTGACTGAGGTGCGAAAGGGAGACCCTGTAGACTGACCAGGTTCAGATCGAGGTGAGAAATCTTCAGGATGCTCTTGAGAGGGTCGATCTTTGCGGTCAGACATGAAATAAGAAAAAGAGATGAAAAGCGCTCAATATATCTGTAACCATCCAACAGGCTACCTCACCACCGGGTCAAAACTTGCTCAGGTGAAGGTCTTCACCTGCGACAGCCAATAGCGTAGCTTGGCCACCAGACGTAGTATTTGACGGTAGCGCTGAATGCCAACAATCGTAAGGATCCCCATCACAAATATGAGCTTGCAAGACTCTTTAGAGAAAGCAATCGTTGGCAGGCAGCGCCAGGCACTCAGCCAATAGTTCCATGCAACTTGAATATCAATCTCATCAGTTTGCAGAGGTTTCCAAGCTAGAAGATGGTTCAGTTCGGCGTGGCTTCGCTGCCGCAGACGCCTGAGTTGATGATGAGCGATCGCATCGGGTGGTGAAGCAAAGGCCTTTTCTATCACCTGATAGCCCGCTTTTTCCATAGCCTGCCATTGCTTAGACGTATTCAGCGAGTGCCGGCGCTTATGCACCAACACCTCAGGAATCCACCCTATCCGGTGATTTCGGGCAATTCGCAGCCACAGGTCCTTATCTTCGACATAGGAGTGCAGCGCAGGGTCAAAGCCACCCACCGCTGCCAAGCACGAACGCCTAGCTAAGACAGTGCTGGGCGTAGAGATTTCATTGCGAACGACCAGATTTGCCCAGGTGAGCTGGTGTAGCCGCGCTGTACGTTCTGTAGATAACTGTCTTGCACGTAGCTGCCTTGTGGATAGCCGTCCTGTTTTTAATCGTCCTGTATAGAGATGCCCGGTCCACTCGCCATCACCATCTACCGCTGCCGACCAGCAATACACAAGGCTCACAGCCGGACGGGCTGCGAGAAAAGCCATCTGCCGGGCTAACTTGTTAGGGAGCCAAAGATCGTCGGCATCGAGAAAGGCGACGTAGGGACTATCGCTAGAAAATAAGCCCGCATTGCGAGCCCTGGCAGTGCCCTGTCTTGGCTGAGAAAGTAGCCTCACTTTCGCTTTGATGCGATCGCTCAGCTGACGATACCAAGCTAAGAGACCGTCTTGGCTCCCATCATCTACAATCACGACCGAGAAATCTTGATAGGTCTGCTGGAGCACACTGTGTAGGGTACGGGGCAAATAGCGCATCGCATTGTAAGCCGGAATAATCACCGTCACGGCTGGAACAACCCTTCGAAGCGTCCGATGTTTTGATAGCGCAACTTCTAGCAAGCGAGCACCCTAGCGATACCTATTACAACTACGACTCACTGTCTGACGAGGCGTTTTCTTCTTGAGGTGGCAAGGAAGCAGAATAGAGTTCCGCTTCTCCCAGTAAGTAAGTATCCATTGGCTTGTACATATAGACATCTACCGCAGGCGGTTCAACCGGGAGAGGTTGTTGGGCCGTACTAGGATTTCGGTAGGAATCTACCAAAATCCGTGCAAAAGCGTTAGTCTTCGAGAGTCGGTTTCCCGTCGCTGTACCTCTCATCTCATTCGGCTGCACAGGCAACTCTTCTCTGCGGCGCAAACTAGGTCTAGAGGCATCATCATTAGGATCCATGGCCCAACCATAGGTTCCTGGACTATCGGCGTCTAAGCGATCGCCCCCCAAGGCATCAGCATCATCTAAATCTGCAAGAACGGCACCGTAGGATTGCGAAGCATTCCAATTGGGTTCGGGGACGATCCTTTCGCTACTCGGAAGCGTTCGGAGATGTTTGGCCGACCGCAGCAAAGGCGATCGCTCTCCGAATTTCTCCGGCCAAGGCCATCCCAATAAAGCCACCAGCGCCCACAGATAAAACAGCGTCGCCGTATGAACCATGACATTGCCTGCGGCCATTCCCACCAGCATAGAAATCATGTAGGCAAATACGAGCTGAGCAAGGGCGCGCTGAGGTGAATCTGGCACGCTCTGCCGCAAAATCTGAATCAGACGAATGACTTGGGCCATCAAAAACAGCAAAAACAGTGAAAACCCGATAATGCCTTCTTCCACCAGGAATCGCACGTAGTCATTGTGGGAAGTAGTGTTAAAGACGCTGAGCTTTTTAGCGCTGTTGAGCCCGTAGCCCATAAGCGGATGCTGTTGCCAGTGCAGCAGCAGATTACGCCACTGCAGCAGTCGCCAGTTAAAGCTATTGCGAAATTCATCCACATCTGCCGCTTGCAACACCATCGCCTTCGAAATGCTCAGATCTGGATTGAGCAGAGGCGTTTGGTTCAGCTCTGCGAGGCGAGACTGGGCCAAATCGCTCGACAGGATAAAGAACAGCACCATCGTGACTGCGATCGCCCCCACCAGACCACGCCCACGCAACCGAGGCAAAAAGTAGATACCGCAAAACACCACCAGCATGACCATGCCCGTTAGCGATTTGGACAATAGCAGACAGTACAGCAGCGCCCCGACCAGCAGCAGCCAGCCCAGTCGGCGGCGAGCCATCTGCATCCGCCACAGCGCCAGCGCCATAAATAGTAGCGAAAACGTCGCAAAGCTGTTGTAGTAGCCCAGCGTACTGTTAATGCGAACTACGTTCGATTCATATTCTGTCCAGGTTGCCGTGCCCTGCAAAAAGCCCGGCAGTGGAATGGGAGAAGCCTGTAAAAACGCCAGGGTGATTGGGATAACCGTGCCCAAAAGCAGAAACGAAGCCAACCGGTCAGGTGCGATGCGATCGCGTAGCTGCATCACCAGCAAATACACCATCACCAGAGAAAACAGCCGCGTCCATTCCCGCGCAGCCGCATAGGCCATAAAGGGCGTACCGCCCAAGCCCTCCAGCGCCAGCATCACAACCCAAATAGACTGCAGCAGCACCCACCCAAACAAAAACCACCACAGCGG
>JBCBIK010000013.1:0-52296 GCA_038524545.1 Cyanobacteria bacterium J06623_4
AGTCTGCATCTTGAGGGAGCTTTACGGACTACGGCTTAACCCGAACTGACGTTAGTTAGCTTGCTATAGATTGAAGTCAGATAAAAGGCGATATTTTTCTATCAGAAAAATATCGCCTTTTGCGTTAGTTTGTAGGGCTAATGCTAAGGGCTAATAGGCCAATGTTTCGAGCGTTTCTCGCAGGTAAAGCCGCACCATTTGCTCGGTGGATGCGTTTTGGGTAATGGATGGGGGTTGCTCTGAGCACCAGCTTTGAAAGCCTGAACTCGCTGCGATCGCACTCTTTAAGCTTTGCCATAGCTCCTTACTTTCGGGCGAGTGAGCCGGTGCCGCTGAAGACGAATTAGCCATAAGTGAACCTCCATAGCGCAAGGCGTTCTAGCCCCGTCGCGATTACTACTGTTCTCTAAAGGATAGCTCACACCTTGGGGTCTCAGCTGTAAGGAATGCCACAGTTTGTAGCGATTGCGCTAGCAGAACCAGCGATAAATACGGTATATGCTTTTAACAGAAATGGGGTGTCTACATGACGTTAAGTACCTATCAGGGGTCACACGAAATTATGCGTAAAGAATTGCTCTCGAAAATACTACGCCGCTATCCTTTTCTGAGCGGGTGTGGTACGGTCGCAAATTCGAAGTGGGTGCGAGCGATCGCTGGTGACAGCACGCAAGAAGTATGGGCAAAACTCGAAAATGGACTGTCGGTAAAGTGCTCTCTCGCTGAGTTTGGCGGGCGAGCCGTCTTTTATGCTGGAGACACCGACCGCAAGCTGACAAAGCTGCTGCAAATTTTTTTGCGGCCCGGCGATACGGTGCTCGATATTGGCGCAAACATTGGCACCACAGTGCTGCGCTCTGCCCATTTGGTCGGTCCTCACGGCCATGTCCATGCGTTCGAGCCAAACCCTGCCGTACAGAAAACACTCAAAGAATCCGTTGCGTTTAACGGCTTAGAGAATGTCACGATTCACTCAGTTGCCTTGGGAGATAGCCCAAGGGAGTTGGATCTGATGGTTCCCATAGGCCACAATGGCGGTGCTTCCTTGACGCGTCGCGATGTAGAAGCGACTCAAGCCACCGGCACAACGATGGTCAAGGTTCCCGTGAGAACGGTCGACGATATCTTTTCGTCACCAGCTTTTGAGGCCATTCGCCTAGTCAAAATCGATGTCGAAGGGTTTGAGCCCCAAGTGATTCAGGGGGCTTACACCCTCTTTAGGCAGGTGCCCCCAGATGTCATGGTGGTAGAGGTCAACCTCTGTGAAAATTTAGATCAGCATCCAACGGTCTTGGCATTGCGAGATCTAGGTTATCAACTGTTCTGCATAGAAAAGAGCTACCTCAATCTGAAGATCACTAAGCTAGAAGTCGGACGGACCTCGTTCCCAGGCCATGACATTTTAGCTTTGCGACCTGACAAAGTTTCGCCGCATATTTTGGATCAGCTATCAATATCTGCTTGATCTGCTTTGGCGTGATCTGCAATTTCATCATGGGTCGTCGCTGTAGTGTCAGCGGCGACACTATTGATGTCTTCAGCATCTGTGTCTTTGCTGACTGCTTCAGCCTCTACTGCTTCAGTATGCTGCTCAGCAGTGCCCTCATTTACAAGGGTTCTCCTCGAAGGGGTGGCTAGGGGTGTTTCTGACACCTTCTTCGGTAGGTCGTTGGTGGCGTCTTCAGTAGATAAGGGATCCGGCAAAATTTGCTTGACCGGTAAGCCCAAAATTAAAAAGTTCTGCGATATTTGATTCTCATCGTAGGCGGACACGCGCTTGAGCGCGGCAGGTCCCACCAAGATAATGCGGCCTGCGCTGATAGAAATCTGCAAAAACGAGCCGGCGACCAGAAAGGTGATAGCCGCTACGACCGTGCCAGGAAGCGGCTCAAACAGAGGCGCTGTATGCGGCAGCCTTTCATACAATCGGCCCAAAACCCAGAAGGAAAATAGCGCAGAGAGCAGAGAGAGTGCCTTGATTTGCCATGAGGTCAGCAGCTGCAAGTATCGCCGCTGATCTTCGCTGAGACGGCTTGGCTGTAGCGCCAGTGGGGGCAAGCTGAAGAGGTAAAAAGGCCTGAGCCACTGCATGAGCAGCGGTGGGGTAATGCCAATAAGTGCGATCGCCCAAAACTGGCCACCATAAGCAGCTGGGTAGCCTGCTGTGGGGCTCACTGAGGCCAGGCCTGCTAGGCATATCGCCAGCAAAAGCGGTACGGCTGCGAGCCCCAATAAATGCACCCAGAGGTAGCGGTCTTGCTGTAGGTTTATACCCATTAGTGAGCCCCTCGTCGCATATGACGGCCGCAAACAGGTTCTAAGTCCTAGCGCTAGGTCCGCGCTAGGGTACGGCGTTGAGACACCATCTTGAAGGCCTCGATAGTGTCGCCTTCTTTCCAGTCGTTGAAGCCGCCGACTGCGATGCCGCATTCAAATCCAGCATTGACTTCTTTGGCGTCGTCCTTCATTCGCTTCAGCGAATCGAGGTTGCCTTCGTATACAACTTCACCATCTCGCCGGACGCGAACTCTGCAGTTGCGCGTAACTTTGCCAGAGAGCACGTAGCAACCAGCCACAGTACCTTTGCGGACGGGGAATACGGCTCGCACTTCGACCTGACCCAAAGGCTCTTCGACCATCTCAGGTTCGAGCAAGCCTTCCATCGCGCCTTCGATATCTTCTAGCAGCTTGTAGATGATGTCGTAGTCTTGAATGTCGACCCCTAGGTTGTCGGCTTCTAGGCGAGCGCTGTTAGATACGGTCGTATTGAAGCCAATAATGACCGCGCCACTAGCCGCCGCCAGGTCAACGTCCGTTTCACTAATTTCGCCCGGCGCGGCCATCAGCACGCGAATCTGGACCTCATTTTGAGGTAACTGCTGCAGAGAGCCCAAAATGGCTTCTAGTGAACCCTGTACGTCGGCCTTTAGAATCAGATTTAGCTCTTTTAGCTCACCTTCTTTGGCCTGCTCAGACAGGGAGTTGAGCGTGACGCGGCGAGATGCCATGGTCTGTGCCAGCCTAGACTGACGCTGCTCAATGGCTTTTTCATCGGCAGCCGCTCGGGCGTCTTTTTCCTCTGCATACACTTCAAATTCTTCGCCTGCGGGCGGCACGTCGTTGAGGCCGAGCACCTCCACGGCAAAGGAGGGCTTCACCTCGCTAGAGCGATGGCCTCGGTCGTCGACCATGGCCTTGACTCGGCCAAATACTGGGCCTGCGGCAAAGGCATCGCCTACCTTGAGCGTACCGTTTTGTACCAGCAGGGTCGCGACGGGTCCTCGCGCTTTGTCGAGGTGCGCTTCAATCACGGTCCCTCTGGCCAAGCGCTCAGGATTCGCCTGGAGGTCTTCAACCTCGGCGACGAGCAGCAGCATTTCTAAAATGGTCTCTACGTTCTCGCCGGTGATGGCACTGACAGGCACCATGATAGTGTCGCCGCCGTATTCTTCAGGGACGAGGTTGTGCTCCATGAGCTCCTGCTTCACCCGGTCTGGATTAGCGGCCTCTTTGTCGATTTTGTTGATGGCGACCACGATGGGTACGCCTGCTGCTTTGGCGTGACTAATGGCCTCAATGGTTTGCGGACGGACGCCATCGTCTGCCGCTACCACTAAGATGGCGATGTCTGTGACCCGGGTCCCTCGCGCTCGCATGGCCGTAAAGGCTTCGTGACCCGGCGTATCTAAGAAGACGATTTGGCCGGATTTGCGATCGCTATTCGGATTGGACTGTAAATCAACATGGTAGGCACCAATGTGCTGGGTAATGCCACCCGCTTCGCCTTCGGTGACCTTGGCCTGACGAATGTAGTCGAGCAGGCTGGTTTTGCCGTGGTCTACGTGGCCCATGATTGTTACGACCGGTGGGCGAGAGATGAGGTTGTCGAGGTCTTCCTCGTCGATCATCTCGGTGACCTTGCGCGCTTCTGGCGCTTCTTCTGCCGTCACAGGTTCTACGCCAAATTCGGTCGCTACCATTTCCGCAGTCGGCATGTCCAACGTTTGGTTGACGTTGGTGGCAATGCCTTTGAAGAAGAGTAGCTTGATGATTTCGGTCTGTGGGACCGCGAGCTGCTCGGCCAAGTCATGCACGCTAATGCCGCCGGTGAGCACGATCATTTCTGGCTTTTCGGGCTCTACTTCCTGCCTCCGCTCCCGGCGCTCGCGGCGAGAGGGCGATCGCTGTTTTGTCTTTTTGGTGGTGGGGGCAGGTTTTGCCTGGCGCTGACCCTTGGGCTTGGGTGGACGCATGAGCGAGAGGGTGATCTGCTCAGGCGTAACGTCGCTGCTAAAAGATTCGAGATCTTCAAAGTCATCGTCGTCGTCGACAATAATGCGCTGACGCTTGGTTTTGGCGACCTTTTTGGGCTTGATCTCCTGTTCGTCGTCTTCCTCTGTGGTGCGATCGCGGCGCTTGGGCGGTCTCGGGGGTGAAGGCCGTCTCAGCTCTAGCGCCGGATCAACGAAGGTCTGATCGTCATCCTCGTTGTCGATTTCTTCCGGTTCGGTGTTCTCAACGGCTGTTTTCCGTGAGACGGGGCGCCGTAGCTCTACGACAGGTTTCTTGGGAGCCGGGGGAGCCGCGCTGCCCTCCTGAGAAGGTCGGCGGGGTCTGCTGTCATTGTCGTTGTCATTGGAGCGGGGGGCCGTGCGATCGCGCTTCAAGACAGGTCGTGCAACCCGGCTCTGTGAGCCTTCATCGCTGCGGCCCGGCGCAGGCGCTTTCGTCGACGGTCGTGACGGCGGCGACACTAACTTGGGCTTTAGCTGGTCAGGACGCGTAGCGCCGGAGGTTGTCACAATTCTCTCGGGCGGTGGCGAAGCTGGCTTGACCACGTCACGGGAAGGGGCTGCAGGCGCTGGAGGCTTCACAGCGGCGCCGTTTTCCCTAGGATTGGGCCTGCCAGGGCGAGTCGGCGGGCCTGCCAGAGTGGGGCTTTTGGGGGTCGGCTTAGTACTGGCCGATGACACCGGTTGCTTTGGCTGCTCAGCGGCAGGACGAGCAGTGTCACCAGAGGGAGCAGCAGGCTTAGGATATCGGCGAATCTCTAGAATTTGCTGCTGGCGAGGCCGGACGGGCTTGGCAATAGGTGGCTTCGCACCCGAAGAACTGCCTCTGGAGGAACTACTGGATCTGGAGGGTGAGACAGCCCTTGAGGGGCGAGATGTTTTACTAGCAGCCTTGTAGTCACCAGATTTAGCAACGGACTTTATCCGCGTAGCGTCTTCTTCTGTGATGGTGCTGCTGTGGCTTTTTACAGCAATGTCCAACTTCTCACAAATTGCCAAAATATCCTTATTTTCCAGGTCCAACTCCTTCGATAGCTCGTAAATTCTTACTTTGCCGTTGTTCATCCTTATCCTCTACAAACCTGACTAGTGACTGTGTTTTACATAAGACCTATTGCCCTTATCGAATCAACACGCTTGACTCTTAAGAATAAAGTAAAGCGGTGGTTAATTTCCAGCTTCCACAGAGATATACACGCTTGTTAGCGCGTAGAACCTCTTTAGAGATCCTCATCCTACTCCCTGTCATCTACAAGTCGCCTACAAAGTTTATAAAGCTGTTAAAGAAAGTTCCAAGGTGTGCTCAGAAAAGAAATCTAAAGCTTTAAGGTTGAGCGTTGTGATTTTGGTAGATGAGTCAGCTGGACAAGTACCTCTCTGTCGAAGATGGCTAACTAGCGAATCAACATTCTAATCAAACAATATGTGATTTGTGGGTGGGCTACCCGAACAGTTAGTTTGCAATGCGGTGTGGGAGTCGATGTGACGCCTGAAATACTTAGATTCTTAAATTTTGAGAGGCTTCTGGGTGCTCTCGGTACGGTCCGGTGATCTTAGATGCTCTGGTGACTTCGAACAGCCCTGACTGTTTTCTGTGGCCAATCGCGCTTCTAGCTGCTCATATATTTCGGCTGGAACGGGCGCTTTGAGCACTCGGCCCAGCCTGTTTTTCTTGCGAGCTGCCGACAGGCAGGCAGCTCGCTTACACAGATAAGCAGAGCGCCCCATGCCTCCGTCGAGCTGAATACGGTGCTCAGGGAAGGTCCTCACAACTCGCCAGAGCAAGTCTCGATGAGCGGTTCGTCGGCAGCTGATGCAAAGGCGATGGTTTTTGGGAGCCATGTGAAAGCCGTATTGGATAAGAGATGTCTTTGAGCTGCCATCCTCGGTAGAAGACGGACGTTGCCTACTCCTCCTCTTGTACGGTGTCTGCAGATTCGCTCTCAGCTGTCGCTGCTTCGGGACTCTCCGTTGCAGAGTCATCGTCTGCTGCGGTGTCCACAGTTTTAGCGGCGTCCTCTTCGGAGACAGTCGCAGTTTCTTCTGTGGCCTCTTCTGGCGCTTCTACTACTTCGTCTGTGAGTAGAGCCTCTGCTTCACCAACGGACTCATCAGCTACTGAGCTTTCTACCGGATCAGCGGCTTCAGTATCTGCATCTAGGACTGACTCTGTAACCGTTTCGGGAATGGGTTCGCCTGCTTCGGCTGCTCGCTTCGCTTCTGCGATCGCTCTAGCCTTAGCTCTCCATTCCTCAGCCTCAGCAATTTCTGCTGCTTCTTCAGCTGCTAGCCTTTCTGCCTCTTCAGCCGCCAGCCTACGGGCTTCGGTGATCTCAGCCATCTTGGCATCTTCTGCTTCGTGGTCGTACTTGGCAGAATCTTTGATATCGATTTTCCAGCCCGTGAGCCGAGCCGCCAAGCGCACATTCTGGCCTTCCTTGCCGATGGCGAGGCTGAGCTGATCTTCAGGGACCAGCACATGGGCCTGGCGTCCTTCAGAATCCATGAGCCGCACTTCATCGACCCGAGCCGGGCTGAGCGCATTGGAAATATAGGTAGAGGGATCGGGCGACCAGCGGATGACGTCAATTTTTTCGCCCCGCAGCTCATTCACCACGACTTGAATTCGAGAACCCCGCGCGCCAATGCACGCTCCTACGGGATCCACATCACTTTCTAAGGTATCCACCGCTATCTTCGTGCGGGGGCCAACCGAGCGCGAGGGTGGATTCGCCTCCCGGGCTACCGCGACGATTCTGACGACTTCGTCCTCAATTTCGGGCACTTCATTGGAAAATAGCTCGACCACTAGGCTGGCATCTGCCCGAGACACCAGTAGCTGTGGCCCGCGATGAGATCCTTCAGACACGCGCTTAAGCGCTACTCGAAAAGTCGCATTTGCCCGGTAGTTGTCGTTCGGCAGCTGGTCTCGCTTGAGCAGTTCTGCCTCGGTGTCTGGCTGGCCCAACCCACTGCTGACCGCCATAATCACCGACTGCCGCTCAAATCGCAGCACCCGCGCATTCAAAATGGAGCCTTCTAGATCTTGGAATTCTTCTTGAATCAGGCGGCGCTGCTGGTCACGTAGCTTCTGGGCCAGCACCTGCTTGGTTTGGATGGCGGCCATGCGGCCAAAGTCACCTTGCTCTGGTGTGACATCGAGTACCACGGTGTCGCCAGCTAGGGCTTCCGGTGCCACCTGCTGCACTTCCACAAGGCCGATCTGATGGTCCGAATTTTCGACGGTTTCGACGATTGTTTTATTCGCTAGCACGCGGAATCCTTCGTCGTCGGTGTCTAGCTCTACATAGAAGTTGTCGAAGTACTCTTCGTCAAACTGACTGCTGTCGATGCGCTGGGTGCGGCGATAGCGCTCGTAGCCCTTCAGCAGCGCTTCTTGCAGTGCCATCTCGACGGCGGATTTTGGCAGGTTGCGCTCCTGACTAATGCTGTCGATCATCATCTGCAAACCGGGCAAGTTCACCATTGACATAGGCGTAACCTCATTTTGATAGGTGTTAGTTTAAGTAAGAATTTGGGGCCAAGACGTCGGTGGCTAAGCGTTGTCTTGACTGAGTTGAACAGATTGGACAAGGTCTCGGGGAATGGAAACTGGCCGACCTTTCAGGTTGAGCGAGAGTTTGTCGTCTTCTCGGCGGACTAGGGTGCCATGCCAGGTTTGCTTGCCTTTGTGAGGGGCGCTGAGCTGCACCTCTACCGGGAAGCCCTTAAACACTGCAAAATCGCGATCGCTGGTCAAAATATCCGACACCCCAGGGCTCGACACCTCTAGCACATAGGCATCTGGAATCAAGTCGGACTCGTCCAGGGCTTCTGTCAGCGCGATGCTCAGTCGCTCGCAGTCGTCTAGCCCTGTATCTTCTTGGGTCGGGTTGCGCACATCTATGCGCAGCACAGGCGGGCTTTGATTGGTTTGAAACACCGCGTTCACAATTTCTAAGCCGACGCCGCTGGCAATCGGGGTCGCCAGCTCAATAACCTGAGGAATAAGAGGATGCGCCATAGAAACTGCTAGTAAACAGAAGAAGTAAATAGAAGGCCAAAAAGCCCAGACCATACAGAGCGGCAAGGCAGACCACAAGAACAGGCTAGGAAAAACGGCCAATAAAAAAAGCGGGCCCCACAAGAGCTCCCACTTTTCGCTATGGCCCAGCCGGACCAGACGAATTAGGCATCGGTAGCGCTGACACTCCTTAAAGAAAAAGACACTATCAAAGCTACCTCACGCGCTAAACCGCTCAGCCACCGATGGAGACATCAGCACTTGCACGATTGCGCACAGCCAGTTTAGCGCATGTGATCCGAAAGCAGTCACTGTTACGCACAAGTTCAGCTGAACTTTCGTGTAGAGGCTACGCAGATTGGGGCTTAGCTCGCCGGGGTGATGGGTTTATCGAACTTGGCCGCTAGCCCCGTAAATTCGGTAGCGTGAGGCCTGTAGCTGCTCAATATCTTCAGCGGCAACGCCTTCTACATAGTTAATCTTTATTTCTTCTAACAAGTCGTCTACTAGCCCGCGCACTTCATTGATGGTTTCTGTCTGCTGCATTGCCAGGCTGAGGTGTTCGCCAAAGCTTTCGATGAGCTGACTGGTGAGGGCCGCGCCCTGCTCGTCAGCAAAAGCTAGCTGTAGGGTGTCATTAATCGTTTTGGAGAGTTCTGCAACCACTTGAGAAGAAATTTGCGCAGAGAGATCGCTGAATCCAGGCATGAACTTCAGCCCCTGATAAGCTGGTGCCTGTTGCAGTGCACCCATGACGCTGTGCTGCAGCAATGCGTCTAGCTCAGGCTTGATCTGCGGCAAGACTTGATACACCACAACGTCTGCCAGTCGTTTGGCAATAGTTTGAACTTCATCGACGCCGTTGATGTCGATGTACTGTCTGCGGTCGGTTACCGACTGCACGATACGGACAACGTCGCCATCGCGAATGAGCTTTTGTGCCTGGTCAATGGCGCGCAGCAAAACGATTTCAGTCAGCTCTACTGCAAACTGACTGACCAGTGCTCGGCTCGCCCGATTGCGTATCGGTTCTAGGTTTACCCAGCGGGCCTGATGCAGCCGCAGCGTCACCGGAATGACCCGCAGCCATCGCCACAGGCCAATGAACATGGGCACGTCGTAAATGCGCCAGAGCATGGCATCTATCCAGGTTGTTCCAGCGTGGCGGCGACTGAGCACGTAAGTGCGGGCTACAAACTCCGCAGCAAAAAGCGCCATAAACCACAGATCGATTTGCCAAAACAAGTCGGTAGGGCTGCCGCTTTCATTAATGCTTCGGAAGTAGTTGGTTTCTATCAAGGGCCGGATCTCTTCATTAAAGAAGGTAAGTTCCGCATCGGCACCGGTTGCTTCGAGATAGTCTCGGCTCCAAAACGTGCGGAAGGCCTGCTTGGAGGACTCGCGGTCAAGGCGATCGCGCATCAAGTTCTTAATCCGCTCCAGCGTGCCAGACTTTTCAGCAACCGCAAATGGATTCTCATCGACGATGGCTACGCTTTGCTCTCGGAGCTGAGCCAGCAAGCGCTGACTGGCAAGCTCCCCTAGCTCAGTGCCCCGCTGTTGCTCTTCGATTAGCTCGTCTACTAAAGCGAGGTAGGCAGTGGTGGTTCTTTCCGGTTCGATTCCCTTGAATCTTTCGCCGTACCAAACTGTAGGGGCAGGTAGCAGCCTGAGGTAGGTATCTCGAAAGCGTATGTAGCTGAGGTCAAATAGGACCAGGGCCAGATTGACGAGGGCGATCGCTGCCATCAGTCGCTCAAACCAAGTCGTTGCAGGTCGGTGTTTGCGTGATTGGATTCGAGATAGCGTCATCTGATCTAGCTCCTTTCCTCCCTCCATTGTCTCAGCTCGCTTCTCTGCAGATCTCACCCCAAGGGCTGTAAGGTCTGCGAGGTCCTGCTAGCCACGATAGACTAAGGGAAGCTCTTTACGTTTCTTAATGAATTGCCATGGTTGCTACTGCGCCCAGTCAAGCACCTGATTTATTTCCTGCGCCGGTGGTGCCGCCTGCACACAATGGGGCTTATCGCCCTTGGCGAGGCTACCGGGTTCACTACACCTACGCCGGGAAAGCGGCAGGCGATCGCTTTCCAGACAGACCTCCCTTAGTTTTGATTCATGGATTTGGGGCCTCGACAGACCACTGGCGAAAAAACGTCGCAGGCCTGCAGGCCGACTTTGAAGTGTATGCGCTCGACCTGATCGGATTTGGTCGTTCTTCCAAGCCGTCTGGTGGCTACAGCCCTGAGCTATGGAGAGATCAGATTGCTGACTTTATCGCAGAGGTGGTCGGGCGATCTGCGGTGGTGGTGGGTAACTCTATTGGTGGCTACAGCAGCCTATTCACCGGGGCCACTCGCCCAGACCAAGTAGCGGGTGTCTGTATGTTGAACGGCGTGGGCTCGTTTCAGGCGCAGCAGGCCGACACAGACCCAAACCCTTTCAAAAAAGCCATCGGCGAGCTGATTAAAACCATCGTTCTATCGCCTTTGCCCAGCTGGATTGTTTTTCAGTTCGTTCGCAAAAAGTCCTACATTCGCAAAACCCTGGAGCAGGTGTACGTCAACAAGACGGAAGTGACTGAGCAACTGGTTGAAGATGTGTATCGGCCTGCGACCGATCCGGAAGCACCAGCGGCGTTTGCGGCGCTGTTCAAGGCGGAGCGGGGTGAGTATGTCGATGTGCTCTTGGCCGAGATGACCTGCCCGCTGCTGTTGATTTGGGGTGATGCGGATCCTTGGATGGATACCTACAGCCGGGGCGCGCTGTTTCAGGCGCACTATGCGGACATAGAAGAGCACCACATTAATGCAGGGCATTGCCCGCACGATGATGCGCCTGCTGAGGTCAATGCTCTGCTGCGCGACTGGGTGCTCAGCACGGTGTCTGGCCAGCCGGTGGCGGGTGCTCAGTGGGTGCCGTTAGGGTAAGGAAACCGGAGGAAAGCGCTGTGGGATAACATCCCGCTTGATATAGAGCGGATGGCGGGGCTGGCCAGAGCGATTGCGCTGGAGACAAGTCAGTTTGTGTCGGTGCGAGTTTAGCAGAGAAAGGATGGCGCGATCGCGTCCATGCAATCTTCCCCAGTTGCCCCAAGCCAGCACAACCTTGTCTGCCTTGGTTGCGGCCTGTAGCAGGTGATCATCGTTCTCAGCGCCTATCGGATTCTCGGCGTTTGCTAGCTCCTGCGGATGGGGTGTGCGATAGCCAAACAGATTCACCACCGACAGCGACCCGTACTTCCACTTCTGTGCAAACTGTATGCAGGCCCTCAGTGTGGGATCATCCACCGAAGCATCTGCGCGACTGGGGTTCAGCATGACGAAGGCCACTTCTTTGCCTGTCGCTTGCCACTGTCGCCCCAGGTGATAGCGATATTGCCCAGTGGGGTCAAAAATTGCCGTTCTCTTCATTTTGGTTAAGACGCATCCTTTCTGTGGCGTCTGTGGCTCATATTCACTTTACCGGGGATAAACCGTTGACTGTTTTTTGGAAATTGGAACCGGCACTCAGGCGGAACTTGGTGATTTTCTTCGCGGCTTCCCTGTGTTTCTGGGGCGGGCTGTCTGGCATGTTGCCGGTGTTGGCCCTTTACGTTGGCAGCTATAGCGATAGCAATCAGCAAATTGGCTGGGTGATGGCAGCCTTTGCTGCGGGGTTGCTTTTCTTTCGGCCTAGGATGTCGCGACTGATAGATACCAAAGGCCGCAAGCCTGCTTTGCTGATTGGCGTGCTTGTTATTGCGATCGCACCCCTCCTATACCTTTTTGCAGGACTGCTCCCCCAAGTTACGCTCACCCTGCCTGGGCTGCGTTGGCAGGTCAGCTCTGTAATTGGGCTGCTGTTTTTGATCCGTGCCTTTCACGGGATTAGTGTGGCGGCTTTTGCAACGGCCTACACTGCTGCCGTTGCCGATATGGCACCGCCACAGCACCGAGGTGAGCTGATCGGCACCATGAGCCTAGCCAGCCCGATTGGTATGGCCTTTGGCCCTGCGCTGGGCGGATACCTGATCGAAGATAGCTTTATGCTGGCCTTCCTGGCGATGGCGACGGTGGGCACAGTCGGTACGCTGTGTGTGCTTGCTGGGCGAGAGCCGCCTCGCTCAGTAAATGTAGAAGATAAGAAGTTAGCCACTCCGGCAGCCGAACTACCCTTCAATCAATCAGGAAAGCAAGCGGCTGCGCAGCCGAAGGAGAAGCCGCCTCTGTTTTGGAGTTTGCTGTGGCTCCCGACGGTTCGAATTCCGGCACTGATGCTGTTTATGGTCGGCATTGCATTTGGGGCAATGGTGACCTTTGTGCCGCTCTACGTGCAGGCCAGGAATTGGGACATCAATGTGGGGTTGATTTATACGGCGAGTGCGATCGCGTCCTTTTCTATCCGTGCTTTTGCGGGCACGGCCAGCGACCAGCTTGGCCGAGGGCGTTTTATCAGCTTAGGTATGCTTTTCTATTGCCTGTCGATGTGGATGCTTTTTCTGGCGACAAGTCCCAATATGCTTCTGCTGGCAGGCGTTTTGCAGGGGGCGGGCGCTGGCACCACGATCCCTATCATTGCCGCGCTAATGGCCGACCGCTCCAAGCCCCACGAACGGGGGCTGATGTTTGGGCTTTGCCTGACGGGGTTTGACTTGGGGATTGCGCTAGCCGGGCCGCTGATGGGGCAAGTTGCTGACTACACCGGCAGCTACGCGGTTGTGTTTGGGCTAGCCGGGGTGATGACGCTGCTAGGGCTATTTCTGTTTGTGACGACCTCAAGTAAAGATGTCTCGCATTCTGTGCGCTTTGCACTGGGTAGCGGGCCGGATGTCTACGCTATTAAATGAGGCTATGGATTAAGACGACAATCACATCAGTGGCTGCGAAAAATCTGCAAACAAAACAAAAGAGCACAGACAAATTTTGTCTGTGCTCTTTTGATAAGCGAGCCTGGAGAGATTCGAACTCCCGACACCGTAGTCCGTAGCCACGTGCTCTAGTCCACTGAGCTACAGGCCCACAACGGGTTTTAATATTAACACACCAATAACGCTTGCCCATGAAAAAAACAGATGACCGGCCTTCGCTGACCCATCTCGATGCCCAAGGTCATGCTCAGATGGTAGATGTGTCAGCCAAAGCGCCAACGGTTCGTCAGGCGATCGCAACCGGTGCTATCTACATGCAGCCTGCCACCCTCACGGCCATCCGCTCAGGCAACGCACCCAAAGGCAATGTCATCGGCACCGCTCGCCTAGCAGGCATCATGGCTGCTAAGCAAACGGCCAACCTAATTCCGCTCTGCCATCCGCTGCCCTTGAAAAAAATAGACGTAGTCATTGAGGCAGATGCAGATCTCCCCGGCTATCGCATCTGGGCCACCGTCAAAACCAAATCTGAGACGGGCGTCGAGATGGAGGCGCTAACAGCTGTGTCGGTCGCTGCGCTAACCCTGTACGACATGGCAAAGGCGTTAGAAAAATCCATGCGAATCGGAGAGATTCAGCTGATAGAAAAAATAGGCGGCAAGTCTGGTCACTGGCAGCGGGATGATAGGTGAGCCTACTGGAATTAGAACGCCTTGGCACTACGCCAGGTCTTTCCCAGTCTCCTCACTCCATTACAATAAAAGCATCGTAAATCGAACTTACCTATGCCTCCCCGCTGGCCTCGCAAACCCGATCGCGCCAATGATCCTGCCTATCGCAAGCTAGAAGATCGAATCAACTTTGCTGTGCATGTAGCGCTATTTGCCGCAGTCAATTCTGGAATGTGGTTTTTCAACACGCTGAATCCGGGTTCCCTACCGCTGGCAAAACCGATTTCCCTCGTATGGGTGAGCGGGTTGGTTCTACATGCCCTATATATTTTTGCTATTGCAGATTACTCCGCTAAGCCAGCCAGCGATAGTGAATAAGTCTGCTATTCAAGTTCCTTACCTCGTAAACCCTCTACAGAGCTAAGTCATGGCGATCGCAACTTCTTCCGAAAACATCGAAGCGCTAGCGGCTGAGATTGGTGAAAATATCTACATGGATATTGCCAAGTGGCATCTCTACTTGGGGGTAGCCAAGCTCCATACGTCTTTAGCAGAAAAGCTGATGCCAATGGTAACGGAAGGCAACATTTCTGAGGATGAAGTTACCAAGGTGCTTCAGGATATTCCCATTAAGCTAGGCGGCGGACGCAGAACGGTTCCCCTTGCCGACTTGTTGCCAATGCAGTGCATGGTCAACCTTGTAGACCTGTTGGAAGAATATCAGCGCAATCTCTAACCCTGCTTTTGATAGTTTCCTGTTAATTTCAGATGACTTTTTGCCCCGGTGCCTTTCTAACGAAGTAAATAAAAGTTAGTATAAGTACACATAGATTTTCAGGAAACACTATAGGAGAACAATGGGTCTTTTTGAATTCGTGTTTGGAAAGGGCGCGCCCAAGGATGATACCGCCCCTAAGCAGGCTTACTACCTAGATAACGACGATGCCAAAACCTTTGGCAACATTGATTACATGCGCTCATCTAAAGTCGTTAAGCGTACATTTGCTAAGAAAAAAGGCCAGAAAGAGCACCTAGAAAGCGTACGCTCTATCTCAGCTGTGAAAATGACTGACTTGGATGGAAACCCAAGCAATGCCTCTGTAGCTCAGCCAACGACGTTTGGCAGTACGGATTTCTTGGGTAGCAGCGCCTCCAAGCCTGCTGCACCTGCCGCATCTAGTAACGCTTCCAGTGCGCCTGCAGAGAGCGCTCCTAAGCCAACGGAAAAGCGCAAGCCCTCTAGCTCCAATGACATGGATCTATTCCGCAACATGGCGAAGGATATTCGCCGCTAGACGCTTTAAAGATCAATATTTGATAGGTCGGGCGCTCTCAAGTGGGAGTGTCCGACTTTTTTGTTTATTTTCCCTCGATAGTCAATGTCTTAGGGACTTCTCTAAAAAGTGTGACAACTCGCATTGCCATCAATCCGCTGAGGGCAAGCCACAGAAGGTGAGGCAGTTGCCATTGGCTAGCAACCAGCGCTAGGGGTAAAAAGCCGACGAGGGAAGATAGCAAGGTGCTGTTGCGCAGCGTGCGTCCTGCGGTGAGGCCTAAAAAGTAGCCGTCTAGGGTGAACGCGATCGCGCCCAACCCTAGCACTGGAATCAGCCAGGCTACGTAGGTAGGCAGCTGGCTGAGCAGCTGGCTATGGCTAGTCAATAGGCTAAAAAAGGGCACTGGCCAAATGAGCAACGTCAGTGCGATTACCAGTCCCAGCGCTAGGCTGCTCCCACTACCCACCATGAGCAGGCGCCGAAGATCATCCCGGTCTTGCTGCCCATAAAACTTGCCTGCATAGCTCTCTACTGCCAGCGCAATCCCATCGATAAAGTAAGCCGCCATCAAAACTATCTGAATCAATAGTGCATTGATGCCCAAAATGGTGTTGCCGAGCCCTGCACTGAAGTTCGTAAATAACGACATCGATATCACCAGGGCAAAGGTGCGGATGAGAATATCGCGGTTCAGGCTGAATAAGCTGTGCAGCGCCTTGGCCTGCCAGAGCTGATGCCTAATCTGAGCCCAGAGCCGATGGGGCACCCCCCCGCTAAAGATAGTGAACAGCCCAACGGCTAAAAGAATGTACTGACTCAGAGCTGTGGCTAGCCCCGCCCCGTAGCTGCCCCAGCCAAGCCGGTAAATGAACCAGTAGTCGAGCACGATATTACTACCATTGCCGATCACGGCCAGCAGTACTACCGCACGCCCCTTTCTGCGGCCCAGCAGCCAGCCCAGCAAAACAAAATTCACCAGTACAGCCGGTGCGCCCACAATGCGTCCGTTGAAGAATGCGATCGCAGCTTCCTTCACGCCTGGCCCAGCTTCTAGCAGTGAAAACCCAACAGCTGCAATCGGCCCTCGCAACAGCCAGACGACCATACCCGCGCCCAACGCTAGCAGCGCATTGCGAACGCCAATCAGCCAAACTGCGATCGCATCCCCCTGACCAACTGCCTGAGCGGTGGGGCCAGTGGTCCCCATGCGGAAAAAGTTAAAGCTCCAGTAGACAACGTTAAAAATAACGGTTGCTAGGGCGACTCCATTGAGATTGCTGATGTCGTCTAGATGGCCCAAGAAGGCCGTGTCGATGAGTCCGGCCAGTGGCACCATCAAATTTGATGTGGTGTTGGCGATCGCTAGCCTTACAAAGCTACCCAACCACGGGAACGATTTTGGTGCAGGTGTGTTGGGTGTGAGATCGGGGCGCAATTTTTTACCTTCAGGGGTTTCAAGAGCAAATTGGGCAATCTACGCTTGTCCGCAGTGCCGCATAGTAGGCAGTCATCCAAACCCTCGCTCACACACCTTGTAAACCATCACCTTTTTTCCTGAGAACGTCATGAATCGCAGTGGCCTTACACTCTTGAGCCTTACAGCACTGCTGGGTAGCTTGCTTAGCGCGCTGCCTGCCAAAGCCCAACCTTTGAGCGCAGAAGACCTCGCGAACGCTATTGATCTGCCGGTTTTCAATGTGGATGCAGATGACATTGAAACAAATAGCAGCTCGCTTAGCCGCGCAGATGATACGGCGCTACAGCTACACAGACAGCGGGCTCTGCCGGTCTTAGAGGCTGAGTCAGAAGCAAACGCTGTAGAAGGTGTGCTAGAGACCGAAGCCATGTCAGCGCCTACCGCTGAAGAAACGCTTCAGCCAAATCTGGATGTGGATTGGAATGAGGACGTGGAGATGGAGATGGGCTCAGAGTCTGAACCTGCTCCTGCCCATGTTAGCGCTGTTGAATACTATAGCCAGGGCGTGAGGCACTACAACAAAGGTGAAAACGCGTTAGCAGTAACCAGCTTCAACGCGGCCATTGCGGCAAACAGTGAATACGCTGAGGCCTACGTGTTTAGAGCGGCTGCTAAGTCTGCGCTTGATGCTCCTGCGGCTGCGTTGGCTGACTATGCGACTGCGATTTATCTGCGGCCTGACTACGCGATCGCTTACTTCTCCAGAGGAGCACTCTTCTCCGAAATGGGAGAACTCGCAAGTGCGATGGAAGACTTTGAGCAGGCGATCGCGCTATCACCGACCTATGTAGAAGCCCACAACTATCTGGGCTTTATAAAGGCAGCGATGGGCGACCATGAAGCCGCACTGGTCAGTTTTGAAAGTGCCCTTAGCCTAGATGCTGCCTACGCGCCCGCTCACATGCATCGGGGCACTTCTCTCATTGCGTTAGGCGAGTTTGAGGCGGCGATCGCAGCGCTCTCTACGGCTATCGATCTCGACCGTACTTACTCCGAGGCCTTGCTCAATCGAGGGGTTGCCTACTATCGCATGGGTACGCTGCCAGCCGCGCTAGATAACCTGAACCGAGTGCTCAAGCTCGACCCTGACAGCAGCGAAGCCTACTACAACCGCAGCTACGTGCTGGCTGCGATGGGCCGTCCAAACGATGCGCTATCGGATATTAACCGAGTGCTCTCGATGCAGCCGAACTCAGTGGAGGCGTATATGGCGAGAGGCACGCTGTATAGTGCCCAGGGCGACACTGCCGCTGCCATCGCAGACTTTAACCGTGTGATAGAGCTAGATGCCTATTCGGATGTAGCCTACCAGCAGAGAGCACTAGCGCGCCTCTCCCGCGACAACGTCTCCGACGCGATAGATGACTACAGCAGCGCCATTAGCCTCAACCCGATCAATGAAGGCGTGTACAAGGGGCGAGCAGATGCCTACGCGATTTATGGTGATCTGCCTGCTGCGATCGCCGACTACACCTACGCCATTGAGCTAGATGGCGGCTACTCTGAAGCTTACGCAGCGCGCGGGCGATCGCGATACGAATCGGGCGATGCGCATGGTGCCTATCAAGACTTTACCCACGTGATTCGCCAAGATGCAGCCGTCAATGCAGATGTGTACTACTACAGGGGCCTTACGCTGGTCGCACTGGGTGATACTTTTGCGGCTCAGAATGATTTGCAAACCGCGGCTAACCTTTACTTAGCTAACGGTCAGGCAGATGGATACCGCGCCGTATTAGACCGAATCAGCCGCTTGTAAGGGCTGTTTTTGTCGTTTACCTAGCCAGAGAAACACTGTGAGGGACTGTACACTATGGGCAGTCCCTTTTTGTTTTGTAATGATGCATTGGCAGCAGCTTGTTCGTTCACTACTAGGCGCTGTAGATAACCGATGGCGACGGCTGAAATCACTGTTCTTAATCTTTGGGTTGCTTGTTTGTATTAGCGGTGCACTGGTCATGTTTAGCGCGCCTGCGTGGGCCAGCCTTGCATCAGCCAGGTTTGGGACGGTCGCCTCGCTGCACACCTATCAGGAACGTCCGGGTCAGCTAACCTTTCGCTCAAAGCAGAGTCTGCGCGATCGCGCGGATCGTTCTTGGCAAGTGATCGCTTTCAAGCGATATCAGGCAGATACTCTCCAAGGACTGTATTTGCGATTAGTCGGATTTCCGGGCTTGGTCGCTGTAGATGCTGTCAGTCCGCTGACGATTGCCACGGGTGCTAGCTTGCAGTGGCAAGCCGCACCCACGCTAGATCCTCAAACGCCTGCCTTGCCAGACTATGCCGCCCAGTACGACGTAGCCGATGTGCTCTCGGCGCTCCAGAGTGACATTCCCTTGCAAATAGACATTTCGCTGGCAGATGGGGGCACCGCAGAGCTGGTCGTTCCGCCTTTTGCCGTGCACGAATGGCGAGAACTCTTCGCTAAGTCTCCAGCTGCTTCCTCAACCACATGAAATTAATCCAAGGAAGACTACAGGCTTTAGGGAGATTCGCCAGCATGGTACGAGCTACGCACGAGTGGACCGGAGCGCACATGTGCAAAGCCTAGGTCACGAGCGATTTGGCCGAGTGCTTCAAATTCTTCGGGTGTCCAGTATTTTTGGACGGCGAGATGGGCCAGAGACGGTCGCATGTATTGGCCGATGGTGATGCGATCGCACGCCACGCTGCGCAGATCTTTCATTGCTTCTACCAGCTCATCTTTGGTTTCACCATGGCCGATCATCAGACCTGATTTGGTGGGAATGGTGGGATCAGCTGCCTTTACATAGCGCAACACGTCGAGCGATCGCTCATACTTTGCCCCGCGCCTGACCGGTCCCTGCAAGCGCCTGACCGTCTCCACGTTATGGTTAAAGCAGGCAGGTCGTGCGGCGACCACCGCTTCTACCCGTTGCTTTTGCTGCACAGCAGCATCGGCGCCACCCCAAAAGTCCGGCGTGAGCACTTCTATTTGTGTCTGGGGATTTTTGTCGCGTATGGCCTGCATGGTTTTGACAAACCACCCTGCGCCCCCATCGGCTAAGTCGTCTCTCGCTACAGCCGTCAGCACCACATAGGCCAGGCCAAGCAGCTGTACCGACTCTGCCACTTTCTCCGGTTCTGCTGGGTCTAAGGGCATGGGCGCATGGCCCTTATCTACTTGGCAAAAGCCACAGCTGCGTGTGCAGGTAGGACCCATCAACAAAAAAGTGGCCGTCTTGTTGGCGTAGCACTCTCCCCTGTTTGGACAGCGGCCTTCTTCACAAATAGTGTGAATCTGCCGCTGCTTAATAATTTTCTGTACAGCTGATAGCTCGCTGGCTTTTCCGATGGGTCTGCGCAGCCAGCTCGGCATAGCAACAATTTCTGGTCGGCTTCCAGAGGCGGTGGGTGAATTGAGAGGTCTGGACATGGAGGCAGGAAAGGAAGTGTCTATATCTTACAGGGGGCTCAATAAGGGCTGCTATTCTGTTCCATAAGCCCTAGAATCTGGGCAACTTGAAACCAAGCGTGCGTGTTCAGTGGGGCACCGGTCTTTCCATCTTTCCAGTCAAAGGAGTTCGTCGTGGCCAGCCATAAAATATTAGTAATCGACGATAGCAGAGTTATCCGTGCTCGCGTCAGGGACATGCTGCCAAACGGCAACTTTGAAGTTATCGAAGCCAAAGATGGTATCGAAGGCATTGACGCCATCCGCGCCCAAAAGCCAAACCTCATTATGTTGGACTTTTTGCTGCCTCGCATGAGCGGCTACGAAGTCTATCAAGAAATTCAGTCTAAGCCCGAATTTCAAAGCATTCCCCTGGTGATGATGTCAGGGCGCCGTGAAGAACTTACCGAAAAGATTCAGGAGCCCTTCGAATTTTTTGAATTTATTGAAAAACCTTTTGAACAAAAGGAGCTGATTGGTGCCATCAAGGGAGCGATGGCAAAAGCTCGTAAGGTTCGCCCTCAGGCTGCATCTGCTGAGTCGGGCAGCACGGGCAGCAGCGAGCTAGCCGGAGAAATCGCCACCCTCAAAAAGCAAGTCGCGACGCTGAACAAAGAAGTGGCAATGCTCAAGGCTCAAAACAACAAAATCCTAGCTTTCATCAAAAAGAAGCTAGCCTAGGCTACTTGCCACGCTCTTCTTTCCCACTGCACTTGCATTTATCAGCCCAGCATTTCTTCCGAGAATGCTGGGTATGATTTTATCTTTGCCTCAATATTGCGATGTCTTGTAATGGTTTTTTTAGAGAGTTGTAATACTCGTTTGTCGGAATAGTAGCTGTGGAGCATGGCAGAGTTTCAAATTTTGAAACCTGAGTATAGCTAACGTCGAAATTGCTCACACTGGAGAGACTTCACGAGGTATTGCTAGACCCAGCGAGAAGGGCAAACTTTGTCGATGGGCTGATTGAATAGCTGCCACTTCACCACCGGAACTTTATCCCTCCCGCTATTTTGGAGAAACCACCTATGAAACGTTTTTGGCTACCGCTATTTGTCGGCTCGTCGCTGGCAGTGTCTGGCTTGGCTAGCTGCGCCTCAATGCCTGCTGGCGAAATGTCGGAAGCGCCAGTCGCCGTTGAGTCTGATGTAGCCTTGAGCCCACAGGCAGAGCAAACTTCTGCCGTTAATGTGGATGGCACGGCGACGGCACCGGTCAGCCGTCCGCAGCTAATCAAGAAGGCTTGGCTCACGCTGGCCGTGGACTCTATTGACGAGGGGCTAGACCAGGTGAGAGAGATCATGCAGCAGCAGGAGGGCTATCTACTATCGCTGGAAGATGAAGGCAACCGCCAGCGGCGCCTCAATTTCCAAATGCGGGTTCCTCAAGACCGATTGGAGACGACGCTTGATGCGCTGACTGAGCTAGGCACTGTGCGCAGCCGGTCAATCACGACAGAAGATAAGTCGAGGGAGCTGGTGGATCTGGCCGCTCGGCTGAGTAATGCTCGCAAGTCAGAAGCTGCCCTCCAGGCGCTTATGGAGCGCTCGGGCGATATTTCGGATGTGCTGGAAGTGTCTCGTGAGCTGAGCAATGTGCGACAGAGCATTGAGCAAATGAGTGCTCAGCAGCAAAGCCTGCAGACCCAGGTGAGCTACTCCACCATTACGCTGAGCCTAGAGAGCGCGATCGCACAAGCACCGAGCAAGCCAGCTTTCTCTCGTCAGCTAGCCAGCTCCTGGAATGCCGCTACTAATTCGGTGGGTGACTTTACGACGGACCTACTGCAGCTAGGACTCTGGCTGCTGGCATACAGCCCCTATCTGGTCATCGTGATTTGCGGCGGGGTGCTGATCAGTAAAGCACGCCGCGCTACTCGCTAAGTGAGGTTGTTCGCTTGCCTAGCGATCACGCATCCATAGGCAAGCGAACGGACCTTCGACTTTACAGGTTATTTCTACGAGCTGGCCGCTCCTGCTAGTAAGGCTTTGGTCTGTACCTGCTGCAGAGCAGGGTCTGCTTGGGATCGGGGGATGTAAGTTTCGGGGTGAAGCGCGATCGCTCGTCTCAGATGCTCTATGGCTGAGTTTTCTTGTCGCAAGACCGCGTAGCACCGTGCCTGACGGTAAAACGCAAACGACTGGTCGGGCTCAATAGACAGCGCCTTGTTGTAAGCCTCAATTGCCTGGCTGAAGTCGCCGAGCTTCTCAAGGGTCCAGCCTAGGCTGAGCCAGCTTTTGTGGTCATAGGCCTGATTTTTTAGCGCGTATTCGAAGCTGTCGTGGGCATCTTTATAGCGGCGTAGCTTCATGAGTGCTAGCCCGCGATGATGCCACGTCTTGGGGGCTGCTGGGTCGAGCGAGAGGGCTTCATCAAAGCAGTTCAGTGCTTCTTCATAGCGACCTAACCGCTTGAGTAGGAAGCCTTGGTAAATCCAGTAGAGCGGAATCTGAGGCGAAAGCTTTAAGGCTTTGTCAAATTTTTTGATGGCTGCTTCGTCTTGATTGAGGTGCATGAGCGCCTGGCCCAGACATGCCCACACCTTAGACGCCTGCGAGTAAAGCGACAGGGCTTTTTCGAAGCTGGAGACCGCCTCGTTTAACCGGTTGAGCTTGAGTAGGGTCTTACCGCGGCCGTACCACAGTTCGTAAGCGTTGGCCCCGATAGCCAGTGGACTCGCTAGGGCGCGGTCGTAGCTTGCCAAGGCCTCAGGATAGCGGGCTAGCCGAAATAGATTTTTGCTTTCGCCGTACATTGCTTTGAAATAGCTGGGGGAAACTACCAAGGCTTGTTGATAGCTTGATATTGCTTCACAATAGCATCCTAACTTTTCTAAAAGTGTGCCGTAGTTATACCAAATGCGAGGTGCGTAGCTATTTAAGTGTAGCGATCGCGCATAGGCTTCAATCGCTTCGAGATACCGTTTGGCCCGGGCTAGGTAGTAGCCAAGGTGGTTCCAGGCGACGGTACTCCCCGGTACCTGCTGGACGATTTGGCGGTACCTAAAAATTTTGTGCTCAAAGTTAATTTCGGCGTTAGTCTCGGCGATTGATGCCTCCACAAAGGCTGCTTCCGAAGAGGCTGCTTCCGAAGAGGCTGCTTCCGGAGAGCTTGCTGAAGAGCCTGTAAAGTCGTCTATTTGCCAAAAGGCTTGACCAAAGTCCTGGCTGTCAGCTGTATCAGGGCTGATTAGAATAGTCTGCGCTGTGGTGTCGGCGTCCTTCATACGAGCCAGCAGGCCAACTGCTATCGAATGGTGTGAATCAAATGGTGTGATCGGTGAGGTGATAGAAGCTACAGTTTCAGCTTGCCCATTCCCAAACTTGAACCCTCGTATTCTGTAATTAACCGGTTGAGATTTCTGAGACTGCTCTGGCTGAGTTCAGCGTGAACCATTTTTCTGTGGAAAAAACCTGTGGAAAACGCTGTGGAAAACTCTGCGGAAGGCGTGGAAAACTTGAATTTCCGTATGAACACTTAAGGTTAATTCAAGGTTTTTGTCAGCAGTGGAAATCCCTTACGGAAGGTCTATTTGAACGATTTTCTCTTTCTGAAGAAAGCCCGTAAATTTACTCAAAGCTCTACCGGCAGAAGTTTTCCACAGATCAGGAAAGTATTCAAAAAACTTTGCGGGATTTCCGGTTTGTCTGTGAGTTTTGACACATCATCTATTGTTTTCCACAGGGGCTACAGTATCGCGGCATATCAGCGATGCAGGCAGCACCCAAAAGGGTTATCTATGTATCTTTACGAATAGATTTGCAGCCTTCTACCCCACGGCGAAGAGTTCCCTGAGGAGGCCTCCCTTGCTCTGTTTTCCTGCAATAAGCTGATGTAAAAGCTCATACTGCCAGCGGTATAAAAAGCTCTCTCCATGGGCAGCTATGTTACGTAGCTTGCTGATTTGATCCAAGCTAGAGGCGGCTTGGCGGCCTTTTTGGCTGAGGCAGGTGGCCATGGGATGCTCCCACTGTGCAAAAAACTCCTGAAGTAGAGTGCGATCGCGCCCAGAAACCTGCCCTCTAGCGTGAAACTTGACCATGCGTACGCCATCGGCGGGGTTTTCTCGCTCAGAGAGCTGGCCCGACTGAAACGTTCGCCACTGGTCTGCGAGTAGCGGTGGCAGCATGCCCAGCGTGTACTTGCGAGTGGGTCCCAGCGTTATCCCGCCAATTTCGGTCGCGCCTCGACTCAGCAGGTAGCTGTAGAGATCTGCGAAGAAGGGCGTCAGCACTTCTCTCTCCACCGCAAAGCTCAGCCGGATGCCTGCTTCAGAGTAGTCTGCGATGTTGCTATCTGGCCCGTTCGAATGGATTAGGTAATCGTTTTTGTAGGCGGCAATCAGGTCTTTTTGGCTAGCGGGCTGTAGGCAGAACCAGACACTATCGCCCACTGCGCTGCGCACCTGCTGCTTGAGGTCGGCTGCATTTGGCAGTGGCACACTGCTGACCTGCACCTGAAGCTGCTCAATATGGGCTTCTTTCCCTTGAATAGTCGATTCTTGCGCTTGCATTTCCGTTTTTAGCTCGGCCAGCTGCTGCTGCTGCTCATTAGAAAGCTGCGTAATCTTGTCTTCTAGCAGTTCTATTTGGGCCTTCATGGTGCTGATCTGGGCGTCTTTTTCTGACAGCAGCTCCTGCTGTTTGATTAGCACCTGGGTTTTTTGCTTTACTTCTAGCGCGCTCAGCCCTGCCCGAATCAGATTGAAATAGCGTAGCTCAGCAATATCTATCGCCTGAGGCTGCGCGCTAGGCAGGTAAAGAAATCCCTGTCGCTGACTTAGCTGCACCACGAGCAAATGACCTTCAGCATTCTCAATGGTGAGCTGACGCTCGCTGCCGATGCGCTCTAGCGTACCTCTATACCGTCTTTTGCTGTGGTAAAACTCCACGTGCAGCGATGCGCCATGGGCTCCTTCTGTTACGGATGGCCGGATCGAAAAGTCAACGCTGCGATTATCTATTTGTGATTGCTCTGGTTCTGGTAGCTCTGGCTTTGGTTGTTCTGGGAGCTGGTTTTGAGGAATAGATGGGAAATTGGGCGAAAGCTGGGTGTCGGATGCAATAGGTGAGGCTTCCTGCGTGGGAGTCTCAGTGGCGGTCTCAGTTATTGCTGCTGCCGTCGTAGGTGTGACAGGTAAGTTGCCTTGAATTTGCGCTTGGAGGCGTAGGGCGACTTCCCGGGCGGAGGCTGCGATCGCTGGCGATTCCGGTGTAGCAGGTGCGGCTGGCTCTGGCGAAGGGATGGCCTGAGCTTGGCTGGACCAGGGTCGAATGCCATTCTCTGATTGGGCGGTAGACTGAGCCGGGCGAGCACCGACTAGCTCTATCTCTATGGTGCGTCGACCGCGCCATTCGTTTAGCCTTGGCTTGAAGGCAATATCGAGGCTCCTCGGTAGGGGGTGGAAGCTGCCCCAGCGCCAGGCGATCGCCTTAAGCACTGTTTTGCCTTGGCGGCGTGGCGGCGTGTGAGCGAGAGTGAGCTTTAGATGAGCGTTATTTTGCCCGATAGTTTTCTGGTCGATAACGGTGACGTTTTCTGTCCAGAAGATAGGTTCAGGGTTCTCGATGCCGCAGGGATGGATTTGGTCGATTTGAGCGTATAGCTCTAGGTCAATATCTGCGAGGTCGGCCTGCGCATCTACCGTGACTAGCGGCTTGAGGTGTTCTGGCTGGAGATGTTTGCAGGCGTAGTTGCTCAGGCGTGACTTTACCTGTCTGAGCTTGTTGGTCTGGAAGGAAAATCCGCCAGCGGCTCTATGACCACCATATTTATCGAGTAGGTCATCGCAGAATTGTAGTGCTTCAAAAACGTTGAACTCTGGAATGCTGCGAGCCGAGCCACGGATTTCTTTTTTGGCTTTGTCTTCGAAGGTGCCAATGAAAACGGGTACGCCGTAACGTTCTACCAATCTGGAGGCGACAATTCCGATAACGCCGTGGTGCCACTCGGGCTGAATGACCACGAGCACGCGCTCCTTTTTTAGGTCGAGCAGACCGCTTTCAATCTGCGCTTCACACCACTCTACGGCCTGATTTTCGATAATTTCGCACATCTGTCGGCGTAGCTGGTTGGTTTCTTCGCACTGCATGGCTCGCTGCAGCGCAACGCCCACATCATCCGTCGTCAGCAGATCGATCACAATCTGTGGGTCAGCAATTCGCCCCACTGCGTTAATTCTGGGTCCTAGCCGGAAGCCAATTGCCTCCGGTTTTAGCTCACTTTCTTCGCTGAGCCCAGCCACCTCGATCAGTGCCTGAATGCCCGGAATCGTAGATTTGGGGAGTAGCTTGAGTCCTCGTTTTACCCAGCGGCGGTTGACGCCTGTCAGCGGAGCTAGGTCTGCGATAGTGCCCAGGGTAAAAAGCGCCAGCAAGGTCGCTGTCAAATCCTGCATTTTGCCCATTCGCTGGGCGAGGCAGACGGCCAAAATATAGGCTACGCCGACACCGGCAACGCCTCTGTAGGGAGACGTTTCGCGGATGAGCTTGGGATTGAGAATCGCGTTAGCAGGGGGGAGGGTTTCGGGGAGATCGTGATGGTCGGTGAGAATGACGATGAGGCCTAGGTCGATGGCCCGCGCAATCGGCTCGTAGGCTGCAATGCCATTGTCAACGGTTAGAATGATGCGCCCACCGGCTGCATGAAATTCTTCAACGATGCGTAGATTGATGCCATAGCCTTCGTCCATCCGACTGGGGATGGCGTAGCTCACCTGGCCACCAAGGTATCTGAGCGATCGCATCAAGAGCGCAGTACTCGTCATGCCGTCTGCATCGTAGTCGCCGCAGATGAGGATTTTTTCTTTGGTATTGATGGCGGCTGCCAGTATTTCAAGACTTTTGGTTAAGTCGGGAAATTCATCAATCGGGGAGGGCAGCAGGAGGGTTTCTGGATCTAAAAATTCCCAGGCTTGCTCAGGGGTGTAAATGCCACGATTGATGAGAACCTGAGCAAGCAGAGGGGAGAGTGCGGTGGCCTCTGCGATATGGTTTGCCTGGGCCGTTTGGGCAGGAAAGACTTGCCACCGTTGTTCTAGGACGCGTCGTTCGGTGGTGGGCTTTGTGGTCTGTTCAGTTGTCTGCTCAGTGGCTGGCTCTGAAGGTGCGATCGCACCTCCTGCTATCACAGTTGGCTTATCAGGCACGTTAGATTCAAAGGACCTCGTTTAGTTGAGATCAAGACTTGCTCAAAGCACTATAGCGCTGACCTCGTCCTTTTAGGCGAGTCACTAAAAAGTCACTAGGAAAACCGTAGCTGACCTAGGTCACAATGACCTAGGTCAGCTACGGAACAGGAGAGTAGCGCTAATAGATCATTTGATCTAATGATAGCCGATGATATTTGTCAGTGAGGTGAGGTTAGTGTCTGTAAGTTATGAGGTGATAGCTATTGGTTCAGTTTGTCTACAAGGAATCGTAGGGTCATTCAGAAATTAATAGACGAGGACTCTGCCATCGTTGGCGACATGCACAGCGCGATCGCTGTCGTGACCGCTCGGCAATAGCTCTATTTGCAAGGTCTCCGAATTTGGCCTGTGTAGGACCGCATTAACCGCGCGGTTGTTCTCATCCCAAAAGACCAAAGACATATCGTCATCGACGCCGACCAACGTTTCAATGGCAAAATCAGACTGGGGCCTTAGCCAGTGCATGTCGATATCTAGCACACGCTCAAGGTTAATCATGCCGTTGGTCCGATTGACAAACTCAATTTTGATGGGCTGACCGGGCATAAAGCGAATTTGATTGGAGTCGCATTGATAGGTGCAAGGGGCGTCCGCTTTTGCTGCGCCAGCCAACGGCCCTGCTAGCAAGCCGGTCAAGGCTCCCATGAAGATGGCCAGCGCTACGATGCATCGTGGCCGATTCTGTAAAATCCGATTCTGGGAAGACAGATGGGAGAACTGTTGAAGCATGGGACTTTTCCTTGCATTGCTATCTGTTTAGTGTTCCCGAAGTCGAATAGCTTGCTGTTCGTGTTGCTACGCGTTGGTGGCGAGTCGTGCTCGTGAGTACGAGCAGGTGTTCCGCGAAAACCCTCTTTGCATTGAGGTGCCAACAGTTGGCCAGGTTACCGATTTTTGTTGATGAATGGCGTTTTTAAGCCGAATGAGCTAATGTTCGGCGTGGCTGCGATCGCGACGGCGTAAATCAAGTATTTCGCAATATTTCATGGGTTCAACAAAATCTTTAATTAAGTGATCTAACGATGTGAAATTGAAAGCGTATGGTCGTTACTTCTATGGGTAACTGGTGAATATTGGTGAAGTGCTACTTCTTTTGGACTTGCTGGTACTGACCGTTTCCGAGGCTCCGGATGGCCTAGCACTGGATTTTTACTTATCTGAGGGACTAATACTATGGCAACGACCATGCTAGATAGTTTCAAGCCTAGCTCACAAAATATCCAAGAAAAAGGTGTCTACATCCTGGCAAATGATGTTGTTATCGATCAGCTCATTGCGCTGATCAACAGTATCGAAGAAAACGCGGGCAGTGATTTGCCTATCTGTGTTGTTCCCTACGATGACAACACGCTACGTTCCCGCGAGGCGACCGACCGCTATCCCCAAGTCCGATGGTTCGACGATACAGAGACCCTTGAAAAATGGGAGACCTTTGCAACTCAGATTTGGCAGGCTCACCCTACAGCCTTTGATGTGTGGGCGACGCGAGGGGTGAAGGGTGTCAATCGTATGGGCATGCACCGTCGATTCTGTTGTTTCGATGGCCCGTTTGAGAAGTTCATCTATCTAGATGCCGACATTCTGGTAATGGACTCTCTCGACTTGTTATTTGATAGTCTCAATGACCACGACTTTGTTACCTACGACTTTCAATACAAAGACCTCAGCCACGTATACGACATTTCTGCAGAGAGCTTGACCGACGTATTTTCTCAAGAGCGTCTCGATACAGAAATCTTTTGTGCGGGCCTATACGCTTCTCGAAGAGGCATCTTTACAGACGACAGCCTAGCTAAGCTATTGCAGCACCTACAGGCTGGCGACGCGGAAATCCTGTACTTTAATGGACCCGATCAGGCCATATTGAACTATGTGGTGATGAAGACTGGTTTGAAAGCTACAAACCTAGCGAGAACATTGCCCGCCGAAGAGCGTACAGGTTGCTGCGTAACCTCTCCTCACTTCACCGAAAAAGACCACGTCTTGTTCGATCAGGGTCAGCGACTCATTTACCTTCATTACATTGGCGTCGGGTCAAGATTCTTTCAGAAGATTGCAGCAGGTGAAAACATTACTTTCCCTTATCGCAATTTGTATCTGTACTATCGATACCTCAGAGAAGAGACACAGCCCGTTTTTACAGGACCTGAAATCTACTATAAGCAGCCAGCGCTCACTCACCGGCAGCGTCTCGTTCGCAAGGCTCGTCAGCTAGTGGCTGCCTTTAGCGGTCGATCTTCTCTTTCCCCAACTTTGGCATCTGATCTAATGCCCGAGCTGACAGGCGAATTGCCATCAGCCACCGAGAACGTTTTGGCTGAAGAAAATCTGGACAAAGGGTTGGATAGTAAACTTGCAATAGAGCCTATTTTGCCGCCGCAAAGTCTTAATGAGGTTTAGTTCACCTTCTCTGTCCGCTGAGTTAAAGGCTTTACCAGGGTAAGCGACTGCCATCCCAAGAGAAAAATTCGCCACTATCTTCATGGCTGATATTGGATAAGACATCTATGAGCTGAGAGACGGTACGTTCTGTAGAGAAGAGCTTCTCTGGGGGAACGCCGCGCTGGAAGGGCTTAGAGAGGCGAGTATCTGTGGTGCCCGGATGCAGCATTACGAGGGTTGTTCTGGGGCTGCGCCGTCGATATTCGATGGCAGCAGTTCTAAGAAACATGTTGAGCGCGGCTTTTGAAGCTCTGTAGCCGTACCATCCGCCAATGCGATTGTCTCCGATGCTGCCAATCTTGGCTGAAATGGTTGCGAAGAGGCTGGGGTCAGAATGCTTGAGCAGAGGCAACAGGTGTTTGGCCAATAGGGCTGGACCGATGCTGTTGACTTGGAAGTAGTTGAGCAGGCTTTCGGCTTCTAGCTGACGCAGGGCTTTTTCGGGTTGTTGCTGATCGTTGTGCAGAAGGCCTACGCAGTTGACGATGAAGTGAAGACGGGAAGCGGTGTCCCCTGTGGGTTGACCGTTGTTCTTGGGATTCTTGAGCTTGTCTGAAACGGTGGTTAGGCCGCTGATAATTTGGGCCTCCTGGGTGAGGTCAATGGGAACGCAGTGCAGCCTATCCGGATGTTGTTCGGCAAGGGCAAGGAGATCGGTCGCTGTTGCGGTTCGTCTATAGGTGGCAAATAAATGACGAGTGCGGCGATCGCTCAGCAGCTGGTGGACAAATTCTAAACCAATGCCCTGGGTTGCACCAACGACGAGGGCATTTAGCGGATCGACTGCAGGAAGCAGCATAGATGTTTTGAAAAGAGAATGGGCTATTTTGAGCCTATCACTTTTCTTTGAAGGAAGTTTTAGCAGGCCGTATTAGCTGGTGATCTATTGTTGATATGGCCGTGCGTTTAGGTTAGGCGTCAGGTGCGTTATTTGCTGCTGCTAGCTGGTCTTGTAGGGTTTGGATGACGTCTTGTTGCGCTTTGAGCTGCAGCCCTTGCTCGCGAATCCTGAGCTGATTTTTGACTCTGGCGAGTACTTCAGCTGGGTGAAAGGGCTTGTTGATGTAGTCGGCTGCACCTACTTCAAACGCTTTGACCTTGTCGAAGGTGAGGTCGAGGGCGCTGAGAAAAATGATTGGAGTGTCGCAGCTTTGTGGGTCGGCTTTGATTTTTTGGCAGACGGTGTAGCCGTCCATTTCCGGCATCATGATGTCGAGCAGGATGAGATCGGGCTGGAATCGGGGCACGTTGCTCAAGGCCATGGCACCATCGGGCGCGCGCCTGACTTCGTAGCCCTCTTCCATCAGCAAGTTGGCAAGCAGGCGAAGATTTTCGAGCAGGTCATCTACGACGAGGATTTTGAAGCGTTTTTGAGTTGGGACGGTGCTATCAGGGCGTGGTGATGTGATAACCATAGGGACACTTCCGATGTGTAGGCGTTGGTCGAAAACGCGTATGGGCTAGGGTGCCCGATTTTGAAATTTTTTGATACATTTCCGGCAGGTTTAGCGTTTTATGATGTGTTGAACTGTCATGCTGAATGCTGTTGAAATGATCTTAACGCCGCTGTAATGCCACTAGATACCGACATCTCCCGGACATCAATGATTATTGATACATGCAGCTTGGGCAACCTGCTATAGCGTATGCCTTTATGCACTGGGGCATACATGAGCTGACCTGAAGCAGCTCACAAATAGCAGCAATCTGATATGGTTGCTTATTCCTGAGGACCGTCGCCTGTGAATATTTTGCTTGTTGAAGATGATTATCTGCTGGGTCGGAGCATGGCTCGCCTGTTGGAGGCGGCGGGTTCTCACCGCGTGCGCTTGACTCACAAAGCAGCTGATGTGTTTAAGCACTGTCAGTCTGGTGTGATTGATGTTGTGGTGATGGATGTGAACTTGCCTGGGACGGTCTGGCAGGGAAAAGAGGTCACAGGGATAAATTTGTCTCGGCTGTTAAAGTCTCAGGTGGTCACAGCGCACATCCCTATTGTGCTACTGAGTGCGAATGCAAAAGATATCGACGGTGGTCATTTGCTGAGCGATGCGCTGGCAGATGCGCTGTGTACTAAGCCGATTACAGACGCTGAAGATTTTGTGAATTTGCTGATGCAGGTTTCGTCTGGCAGGGGCTTTCAGGGGCTGACAGCCTCTGCCTCTTGAAGCAGCTCCAGGAGCTTTTTGTAGCTCATATTGTTGACGTGCTTTTTGATGCTTTGGGCCAAGTCTTGCTTAGCTGGCGGTAGCTGATTGAGCAGGTTTAAAATTTGAGCATCATCTAGGTCGAGGATGGCTTGAGTGAGTGCATGCTGCCAGTTTCTGGGCGTGTCTTTGAGCAGGTCAGCCGTAAGCGGTGTGTTTGACGGTATCTCGCTGGGTTCACTGGGTTGGGCATACCGGTACTGTACGCCGATATGTTGGCTCATTTTTTGAAAGATTTCGCTTGCCTGAATGGGCTTGCTGATAAAGTCGTCGCAGCCATTGGCGAGGGCGGTTGCGCGGTCTTCATCGAAGGCGTTGGCTGTCAGGGCGATTAGGCAGGTGTTGTGATCGGGGTCTTGGGCTCTGATGCGGAGTGCTGCTTCTTCTCCGTTCATGACGGGCATCCGTACGTCCATCCAAATGAGCCGAGGCTGCCAGGTTTTCCAAAGGGCGATCGCTTCTTCTCCGTTTGCAGCTTCTTTGACAGTAAAGCCGACTGTGCTGAGCATACTGGTGAGTAATTTTCGGTTGAGCGCAACGTCATCAACTACCAGGATTCGGTAGTTCGGTTGGCCGGGTGCTAGCCCGATAATGCGTCGGGTAGAAGCGAGGAATTTAGGGTCTGAGGTATTATCTTTAGCGTTTTCAACTAGGCCAACATTGATACTGAACGAGAATGTTGAGCCTTGGTCTAAAGCGGAGTCTACGCTGATGTTTCCGCCTAAGAGCTGGATGTATTCTTGTGAAATGGTGAGGCCTAGCCCTGTTCCTTCATGGGCTGTTAACCCAGACTTGGTTTGAACAAAGGCTTCGAAGAGACGCTGCTGATCGGCGGGCGCGATGCCAGGGCCAGTGTCAGCGACTGAGAATAGTAGGGAGGCACGGTTAGGCGAGCTAGCGGATAGGGTTGGATCAGCGGCTAAAGAGGGTGTGTTTTCTCTGGTGCTGCTGGTATCTGGTGAGACTAGGCTCTGTTTTGCCTGAACGCTGGCTTGGAGCGTGATGGTACCTGCTTGCGTGAACTTGACGGCATTGCTGAGAAGATTGATAAGGACCTGACGGAGCTTGAGGCGATCGCTCTCAATAATTTGTGGTAAGTCGGGCGATCGCGCGACCGAGAGCCGCAGATCTTTTTGTGCCACCGCGTTGCTAAACATTTGCCGTAGCTCATCTAGCAGGCGATACAGATCAAAACTGCTGTGGTTGACGACTACTCGGCCCGCTTCGATTTTGGAGATATCTAGGATGTCGTTAATTAACGCTAGGAGATGTTCTCCGCTGCTGTAAATAATCTCTAGGTTCTCTTTTTGTTCTGGGGTGGGATTTGTCTCTTTTAGGATGTGAGTGAAGCCCAAAATTGCGTTGAGCGGAGAGCGTAGCTCATGGCTCATATTGGCCAAAAATTCGCTCTTGGCACGATTGGCTGTCTCGGCAGCTGCGGTGGCCTCAGCCAGGGCCCGCACGGCTTGCTTACGCTCAGTAATATCTTCGAACACGTATAAATAGGCGAAGGTCGAATCGTTTTCCTGAATAGGGCCATAAATTCGTCTTAGAGTACGACCGTCTAGCAGGGGGACTTCATCTTCAACAATCTTGTTGCCGTGGGTAAAGTCTTGCCCTGTAGAGGCTGCGACAAATTCTCCTAAGTCGATATTACTCAGACATTCTGTCAGCAGCTGCTCTCCGGTGATATCGCCTTGATCCACAGCCGCTTGCAAATGCTCTAGCTGCCAGATTCGATAGAATTCTGAATTAATAAAGAGTGCGTCGTTGGTGTCGCAGTCCATCACGAAAATGCCAGTGGGCGGCAGATTGTTAATAGCGCGCAACAGTGCCTCACTGCGGCGAAGACTCTCTTTTGCCTGATTCTGTTCGGTGACATCGACGACCACACCTAAGGTTCTACTGCTGTAGTGACTACCTTGTCGTTCTGCCATGGTAGAAAGCAGAACATCGATGGTGGTGCCATCTTTTTTGATAAATTGGCAGGGTCTGTTTCGGTCGACTGTGTTGCCCTCTAGGGTGAGCAGCATGTTGTGTACTTCTGGCTTGAAGCGGTCGGCGAGAAAAGCTGTTAGCGGCTGACCGATGACTTCTTTTTCTTGGTATCCCAGCGTTTCGAGCCAAAAGTGACTCATGCTGACGATCTGCCCTTTTCTGTCGACAGAATGCAGCATGGCTGGCGTGTCTTGGTACAGGTGTCGGTAGCGGGCTTCGCTTTGTTGTAAGGCTTTGAAAGTTTCTAGGTAGTGTGAAATATCAATTTGGGTGCCAACGTAGTGGGTGACGGTTCCCTGAGGGTTAACCAAAGGGGCAAGTGTGAGTTCATTCCAGAAAGGTTGACCACTTTTGCGGTAGTTGTGAAGAAGGACTTTGCAGCCTGTTCCAGCTGCGATCGCTGCTCGAATATCTGATGTGCCTAGCTGGTGAGTTTCGTTGCCCTGCAAAAAGCGACAGTTTTTTCCGAGTACCTCGCCTGCGGTGTAGCCCGTGAGCGTCTCAAAGCTAGGACTGGCATAGATGATTGGTATATCTGGCTGTTGGGCATCGCAGATGACAAGCCCGCCAGCCGCATGCTCTATCGCCTGCTGAAAAATGTGGTCGGGAAGTCGCTGCCGGGACGGGGTTGGCAGTTTTCTGTTTAGAGGGTTTGTCGGTGGTGGACTAGGAGTGCGGATTTTTGCCTTAGATGCAGCTGCAATCAGCCGATAGGCCGCCGCCGCAGCGCTCCAACAAACAAGCGCTCTGAATAAATCAGTGGATAACGTCGATAATGTTGACCACGGTAAACCCATCTTTCATATCCCTTCTGGGCCTGATGACTTAGGCAATCGTCTATTCGGTTAACCCAAGCGGTTGACCCAATTTGTGTAGAGGTCAGAGGCCTACTGGCGATCATTGGCAGGAAATCTGACAGTGCATCTGACAGCGCTCTTAAGCAATGCTTCCGGGTTTATATCAGATTTTTCCCGTATATGTTCCTTGTCAGATCACTTTCACCAGTGAGATGTGTATGGCTAGTGATTACTCTTAGATGCTGCGGTTAGATTCTACGCAGCGGTCTGTGGCAGCGCCTAAGATTTTGCGGACGAGGTGATCAGATCAACGAGGGTTTTGATCAGGCGATCATTTTCCATTGGCATCATGTCTGCGCCGTGCAGCACCCGCTGAAGCATGATGAAGTACACCAGCGTTCCCAAAAACAAGCGGGCGGTCGCTTCTGGATCGCTGAGCGCTAGCTCCGGATGGGTGTCCAAATATCGAGATAGGCCATCGATAATCGGCTTGGCAACATTGGTGATGTACGGTTCAGCCAGCTCTGGAAAACGCCCTGACTCACCCACCATCAGTCGCATAAATTCGCAGGCTTGCGGGTTGCAGTAGGCGTCTGCAAGTAGCTCTTGGGCCAGCTGACTGAGGACATCTTTGGGATCGCCAGTGGCGGTATTTTTTGCGTGGAAGTCGAACGATGTTGCGTGAAACTTGTCGGCTGCTAGCTGCTGCATCAGCGCTGCAAAGAGACTGGCCTTGTCTTGAAAGTGGCTGTAGACCGTTGCTTTGGAGACGCCTGCAGCAGCGGCAACGCGATCCATGCTGGTTGCTGCGTAGCCATTTGATAGAAATTCTTGCATGGCCCCATCTAGAATTGCCGCTGTTTTGGCGGCTGACTTTTTACGTTCGGGGCGATTAATAGGGGACACAAATGTGGGGCCACCAATGCGGCGACCTGCAAAAATAAAGGATGAGGGAGCAGCCAGCGACGATCGGCTATGGATAGCTTATTACATTACCCCGCGCGGTATGGGTCATTCTGTCGGCAGGTTTTGCAAACAGTGCACGGGGCTGATGTATTCAAGATTGCTGTGTTCTGACTGCATAGCGTCGCCTATTGGCTGATTTGGTCACCTTGGGGCGGTTAGCTGACGGCGGCTTTTGTTGTCGTTTTCTGCGGATTATGAAACAATTATGAAAAGTGAAACGATTATGAAAACGCTATTTAACGCCGAAAGGCAGGGAAAATGTCAACATCGCCTCGCAAAACTGGATTGGTGAACCGGAGTCTGAGTAACTGGCAGCCGTTAGCCTTTATGGCCAGTCTGACCAAGCCACTCGGTCGGGACTCGCTAAAGGGAAAGCGACTATTGGGCGCTGTGGCTGCTCTGGCGATCGCAGGCTGCAGCACGGCTGAAATCCCTTCAACTGTTGCTTCAGACAATGTAGATGCAGAAGAAAAGAAGGTGCTGACCACCTTCACCATCCTGGCGGACATAGCCCAAAATGTGGCGGGGGATGCCCTAACGGTGGAATCTATCGTTCGCCCCGGGGCGGAAATTCATGGCTACGAGCCCGTGCCCAGCGATATCGCAAAGGCGCAGAGGGCAGACCTGCTGCTTTCCAATGGGATGGGATTGGAGCGCTGGTTTGAGCAATTCTTGGGCAGCGTAAAGGACGTGCCGACGGTGGTGGTGACAGAGGGCATTACGCCCATTCCCATCGCAGAAGGCCCCTACGCAGATAAGCCCAATCCCCATGCCTGGATGTCGCCACAAAATGCGCTGATTTATGTAGAAAATATTCGCCAGGCGTTTGTAGAACTCGACCCGGAAAATGCCGCGCTATACAACGAGAATGCGGCTGCCTACAGTGAGCAGCTGAAAGCGATTGACAGTGCTCTGCGAGAGGACTTGAATGATGTGCCGGAATCCCAGCGCTACCTCGTGAGCTGTGAGGGAGCTTTTTCATACTTAGCCCGAGATTACGGCCTTTCAGAGATTTATGTATGGCCTATCAATGCGGAGCAGCAATCTACGCCAAAGCAGCTAAAAGCAGTGATAGACAAGGTGCAGCAAAATGATGTGCCGACCATTTTTTGTGAGAGTACGGTGAGCGCAGAAGCGCAGAAGGAAGTGGCCCAGACTACGGGCGCCGAGTTTGGCGGCAGTTTGTATGTGGACTCTCTTTCTAATGAAGGTGGCCCTGTGCCCACCTACTTAGATTTGCTGGCCTACGATGCGCAGCTTATTTCAGATGGCTTACTTGAGAGAACGCCTTAGCGTGATGACATGCAGTTTTCTCGCTTGTTTCAATGATCGAACGCTCTGAATTTCACAGTCTAACTTTGTCTACTTGTTTGAATGTCTTATTGGTTTGCACCTATGGCTTTTGCACCAGCGATGTATCAATCGGCCCCTGCTTCTGCTGACACCTACGGCATTGCTGTCGACAATATCAGCGTCGCTTACAGCAATGCGCGTCTGGCTCTTTACAACACGAGCTGCTACGTGGAGCCGGGCACCATTACAGGCCTAGTTGGCCCGAACGGTGGTGGAAAGTCTACGTTGTTCAAGTCGATTATGGGGTTTTTGACCCCGAGTCAAGGGCGGGTACATATTGACGGTATGCCGGTAGAAGCAGCCCAAAAGCGTCAGCTCGTAGCCTATGTGCCGCAGGCAGACGAGGTCGATTGGAATTTCCCAATCAGCGTGTTTGACGTGGTGATGATGGGCCGCTACGGTCATATGAATCTGTTTCGCATTCCGAGCCGCAGGGATCGCCAAATCGTGGCTGAGAGCCTAGCGCGCGTCGGTATGAGCGACTTCCAGCACCGGCAAATTGGTGAACTCTCGGGCGGACAAAAAAAGAGGGCCTTTTTGGCGCGGGCGCTGGCGCAAGAGGGCAAGGTGATCTTGCTCGATGAGCCCTTTACTGGGGTCGATGTGAAGACCGAGAAGCGTATCATCACCCTGCTGATGCAGCTGCGAAAAGAGGGGCATACGGTGTTGGTGTCGACCCATGATTTGGCTTCTATTTCTACGTTTTGCGATCGCGTCATTCTGCTAAACCAAACCGTTTTGGCAGCAGGAACCACCGCAGAGACCTTCACAGAAGAGAATTTGGCCATGACATTCGGCGGCTTGCCGCTGAGCAGCCTGCAACACGCCGGTAAGCAGCGGACAAATCAGGCTCCCACAGCTCAGAGAGGCCATCAGCCAGGACACGCGTTTATTCAGTCTGGGCGCATTCAACCTGAGCGAATTCAACCTGAGAAATCGAATGCTCGCCATATCGACCTATGAATGATCTATTGGCTATCTCTCCAGAGACCGTTTGGCTTTGGCTGATTGAGCCTTTTCAACTGGCCTTTATGGTTCGGGCGCTGTGGGTGAGTGCCTTTGTGGGCACTGTGTGCGCGGTGCTCTCTTGCTACATCACGCTCAAGGGCTGGTCGCTGATGGGGGATGCGGTATCTCATGCGGTAGTGCCGGGGGTGGTGGTGGCCTACGCGCTGGGCATTCCCTTTGCGCTGGGGGCGTTTGTGTTTGGCTTTGGGGCGACGGTCATAATTGGTTATGTGAAGTCTCAAACTAGGCTGAAAGAAGACGCTGTGATTGGCGTGATTTTTACGGGGTTCTTTGCGTTTGGCCTCGTACTAGCCACCAAGATTCCGAGCAATGTGGACCTGTTTGATATTTTGTTTGGCAATGTGCTGGGCATTTCGCAGCAGGACATTATCCAGACGCTGATTGCTGGAGGGGTAACGCTGGCGATTATTTTGATGCGCCGCAAGGACCTGCTGCTTTTTTGCTTTGATCCCAACCATGCGAAGGCGATCGGGCTGAATACGCAACTGATGTATTACACGCTGCTGAGCGTGCTGGCGCTGACTACGGTGACGGCGCTTCAGACGGCGGGCATCGTGCTGGTGGTGGCAATGCTGGTGACGCCGGGGTCAACGGCCTATTTACTGAGCGATCGCTTTGACCACATGCTGATAATTTCTGTGACCGTGAGTGTGCTTTCTTGCCTGTTGGGCACCTATGTGAGCTATCACTTAGATGCTTCGACCGGGGGGTGCATTGTAGTGTTGATGACGGCTTTTTTTGCGATGGCGATGCTGTTTGCTCCTAAGTACGGCATTCTGCCGCAAAAGTTACGCAGTCGGCGCAGCGAGGTTCTTTAGTATTGGATAGACGTTATCTTGGTCAGGCTTGATGATGACGGTGGTCCCATGGAGTCATGGCAGCAGCTGATTGAGCTAGATCGGCAGCATGTGTGGCATCCCTACGCGGCGATGCCTAACCCGCTACCGGTGTTCCCTGTGCGCTCTGCGAAGGGCGTAAGGCTGGAGCTAGAAGATGGGCGATCGCTGATTGATGGCATCTCTTCTTGGTGGACCTGCATTCATGGCTACAACCATCCCAAGCTGAATGCGGCAGCGCGATCGCAGATGGAAAAAATGGCCCATGTGATGTTTGGCGGGCTCACCCATCGTCCGGCTGTTTCGCTCGCTAAAAAGCTCATTGACCTGACGCCTGCAGATTTGCAGCACGTCTTTTTTAGTGACTCTGGCTCCGTGGCGGTGGAGGTGGCTATGAAGCTCGCCGTCCAGTACTGGCACAATCGGGGCCAACCGAGCAAGCACAAGTTTCTGACGATTCGCAATGGCTATCATGGCGACACCTTTGCCGCGATGTCGGCCTGCGATCCGGTGAATGGCATGCATCACCTCTTTAGCGGACTGCTGGCCCAGCAGTATTTTGCCGATACGCCCCAGGTGCGCTTTGGCGAAGCATGGCAAGCGAGAGATATTGATAGCTTTGCTGCGTTGCTAGAACAGCATAGCGATCGCATTGCTGCCGCTATTTTTGAGCCGGTTGTTCAAAATGCTGGCGGCGTTCGGTTTTATCATCCAGAGTATGTGCGCGCGGCCAGGGACCTGTGCAAACAGCACGACGTGCTCCTGATTCTCGATGAGATTGCCACTGGGTTTGGCCGGGCTGGCAAGCTGTTTGCCTGTGAATATGCGGAGATTTGCCCAGATATCATGTGCGTTGGCAAAGCGCTGACGGGTGGATTTATGTCGTTGGCAGCAACGCTGACTACGACCCACATCAGTGAGACTTTTTCTGCTGGAGAAGCCGGTGTCTTTATGCATGGGCCCACGTTTATGGGCAATCCGCTTGCTTGCGCCGTTGCGCTTGCCAATCTAGACCTGCTGGAGAGCTATGACTGGCGAGAAAGGGTAGCCAAGATTGAGACGCAGCTTCGCGCGGAGCTGGCGCCTTGTCTCGGGTTGGCGGCGGTGAAGGATGTGCGGGTGTTGGGTGCGATCGCAGCTGTAGAGCTACACCAGCCTGTAGATATGGCGGTGGTGCAGCCTATGTTTGTAAATGAGGGCGTTTGGCTCAGGCCCTTTGGCCGATTGCTGTACACGATGCCGCCGTACATTATTCAACCGGATGAGCTACGGGTGATTACCTCAGCCATCTATCGGGTAGCTGCGCAGCTTTAGTGTGTTCTGGGGTGTTCTCTCGATTTTGCTAGGCGGAATGACAATGGCTTTTGCTGTATTGCGCTTGTGAGCGCGGGCCGCATCAGAACGGTGTAGCTCAGACCAAAAGTCGGTGATGGCAGCGGCTGTGATGGGCGCATTGTGAAAGTGAAAGAAGTGGTTGCCCTCAGGGCATTCCCATAGGCGATCGCCCGACTTCATCCATCGTTGCCACTGGCTTTGCTGCTGCGCTGTGGTGATCGGATCTTGCGCGCCATTGCACACGAGTAGAGGGACGTCGACGCCACCGGGCAAGATTTTGGTTTGTCGGGCGAGGGAGTGCAGACTGAGACTGCCATCGAGATCGTTTGCCAACAGCTGTGCGAGTGCCTTGGCGAACCGGTGGGGCTGCTGGCCAAAGAGAATTTTGGCTAGCTGGCCGAGGAGCATTTCACGGCTGCAGGGAAGGCGCTGGCGCATGGCGTAGTAGTGGGCCTGCCAGTTTACCGCGGGCAGGACACCGACTGAGAGCAGCGTCAGCGATGCGACATGCTGAGGGTAGCGACGAGCGTAAAATAGGCCCACTGTACCGCTGACGCCATGGCCAAGTAGATGGACTTTGTAGCTGGGATTGCCGAGACGCTGGGCTAACGCGGTGCGATCGCAGACATAGTCATGTAGCAAATCGACTACGGCATCAACGCAGCAGGGCTCATCAATCGTCTGACAGTATTCCCAGCGGCGAATCGCTGCGTCTTTTGCCAAATGGGCGAGCAGGCGCTGGTCAAAACACTTGAGATGAGGGCTTACAGACAGCCAAAGCACATCAGATCCTAGATTCATGGGCTTAGTCAGGTAGGACAGTAATCATCGGCATTTCAAACACCGACAGTACAAATCGGGGTGCCTAAACATTCCCGCTTGTAAACGCTATTGACCATTACTCTCAATAACCGAATGAGCACAGTGTACCGCACATGCCGTTAATAGGAAACCTTCTCAATAAAAAGATCTGCTAAGTTGGCTTCTCGCTGACAATTTGGATCCTACGAAATTAGACCCTATGAAAAATCAATCGCCTACTACAAAGCGGGTAGTAGGCGATTGATTTTTCGAATATTCAAGCATCTGCTACCTCTAGCAGGTGCAGAACCTATCGAAGGGGCTTACTGCACTGGCAAGATGGAGCGTTGGCAGGCCGGGCATACTGCGTGGATAGAGAGCTGACAGTCGAGGAGCTGATAGCCGTACTTATCAGCGGTCTTGGCACCGGCTTTTAGGATGGAGTCGTTTTTGAATTCGACGGTTTTGTTGCAGCGGACGCAGATGAGATGGTGGTGGTGGTGCGGGGCAGGGCGGTTGATTTCGTAGCGCTTTTGGTCTTCGGCGAGCTCTAGCTCTCGCAAAATGCCCATGCGTGCCATCAGCTTGAGGTTCCGGTAAATGGTGGATAGGCCGATGGGTTCGCCTTCTTCCTTCAGTAGTTCGCAGAGATCTTCGGCGCTGAGGTGTCGACCTTCTGGAATGTTTTGAAACGTGTTGAGAATGGTCTCCCGTTGAGGAGTCATTCGCCAACCGCGCTCGTGGAGTTCTGCTTTTAGGGCAGCGGGTGTATAGGCGACCATGACCTCTCCTTGGTATATATCATTAACATCCTGCTAATGAGAATCATAGCGGACGATTTGGGTATTTGCAACAGTGAAAGCTTATTGAGAAATGTATCGAATTAGCGCGCCTGCTGACGGATGGAGGGGAAGGTGGCCAAGCGGGTTTCGGCGATTGTTCTAGACTAGCTAAAGAAATGAATGACGCCATCTACTGTGCGGGTTGCTTTGCTGTGGATGGCTGTGCCAAAGTTTTCGTTTCTCAACCGGTTTCATCATGTTGCTTTAAGATGCCTTTTTTTCGTCCTCTCCACGGATCTGCGCCTACTTCTGATCCTGCTTCTGATATTTATGATGGGGCGAAAGGGCGGTGGCCGTGGATCAAGTGGCTGCGGGTAGGACGGTTAAATGGTTGGGCGATCGCAGTTTGGCTGACGGCAGCGCTGGTGTTTTTACCTGTGTTGGTCGTGCTGGGCAGCGTGTTTGCAGATGCTGGTGAAATTTGGGCACATCTGGCCGAGACGGTGCTGGCCGAATACGTGACTAATTCACTGCTGCTCATGGTGGGGGTATCGGTTGGGGTGCTAACGATTGGTGTGGGGACTGCCTGGCTGGTGGCGATGTGTCAGTTTCCGGGCGTGCGACTATTTGAATGGGCCTTGCTGCTACCGCTGGCCGCGCCCGCTTACCTGCTGGCCTACACCTATACAGACTGGTTGGAATACTACGGTCCAGTGCAGGCAGGACTGCGATCGCTCTTTGGCTGGGAGCAGGCGACAGATTATTGGTTTCCCAGCGTGCGCTCTGTGGGTGGGGCAATTGCGATGTTTACCCTCACTCTGTATCCGTATGTATACATGCTGGCGCGGGTCGCGTTTTTAGAGCAGTCTGTCTGTACGTTAGAAGCTAGTCGCTCTTTGGGCTGTAGCCCTTGGCGTAGCTTTTCGCAGGTGGCGGTGCCGCTGGCGAGACCGGCGATTGTCGCGGGGTTGTCTCTGGCTTTGATGGAGACGCTCAACGACTTTGGCACGGTGCAATACTTTAGCGTTGTGACCTTTACGACGGGCATCTATCGCACTTGGTTTGGCATGGGCGAACGGGTGGCGGCGGCGCAGCTTTCTGCCATGCTAATGCTGTTTGTATTGGTGCTGATTTTGCTAGAGCGCTGGTCGAGAAATCGAGCCCAGTACTATCAGGCAAACAACAGTTTTCAAACGCCAACGGCCTATCGCCTAAGCGGCGTACGGGGCTGGCTGGCCTGCCTGGCCTGTGCGACGCCCATCGCTCTGGGGCTACTGGTGCCCGGTGGGCTGTTACTACAAATGGTGTGGCGAAATCTAGATAGTGCGCTGGGGAATCGATTTGCGACTTTGGCGACCAATAGCTTGCTGCTAGGTGGGGTGACTGCTGCGATCGCGCTATTTCTCTCGCTGATATTGGCCTATGGACAGCGGCTCAGCGGTAGCCGGGCGATTCGCCTAGGTGTGCGACTGTCGGCGATGGGGTATGGCATTCCGGGCGCGGTGATTGCGGTAGGCATCTTGATTCCGGTGACCCGGCTAGATAATGCCATTGCCAACTGGGCCCAAGCGATGTTTGACCGCTCGCCAGGGCTGCTGCTGAGTGGCACGATCACGGCGCTGATATTTGCCTACTTGGTGAGGTTTTTGGCCGTAGCGCTCGGCTCCGTAGAATCGGGCTTAGACAAAATTCGCCCCAACTTGGACGATGCCGCCCGCAGCCTGGGCTACACCCCGACCACCACCCTTGTAAAAGTCCATACGCCTCTGATGACGGGCAGCCTGCTGACGGCAGTCATGCTGGTATTTGTCGATGTGATGAAGGAGCTGCCCGCTACGCTGGTGATGCGGCCTTTTAACTTCGATACGCTGGCGGTGCGGGTGTATCAATATGCCTCTGATGAGCGACTGGTCGAGGCGGCTGCGCCAGCGCTGATGATCTTGCTCGTAGGGATGTTGCCGGTGATTGTGCTGAGCTGGCAGGTGCGGCAGAGTCGTCAGGTACGGCAGTAAAAAACTTTCAGTGGATTTTCAGTATGTGCAGAGATCCTGACTTTATAGTGTGGGTTCGGCCTGGATGAGAGTGTCTCTGAGCTGGCCGGACCTAGAAACGCTATCTGCTGCTGAATTGCTAACTTCATGAACGCTAAATATGGCTAAATCTTCCGTATCTGTCCGTTCTCTCGGTACAACCCAGCCGCTACATCCGCTCAAAAATCCGAGGGCATGGCTGAAGGCTTTTTGGCAGTTTTCAAGACCCCATACGATTATCGGCACGACGTTTAGCACGGTGGCTTTGCTGGCGATCGCACTCGCTGCCCGTCAGATGGTTGGCACGGGCGAAGGAATTTTTGCGTCAGCGCTTCTGAGCTGGCTAGTGGCCTGGATTGCCTGCCTCTGCGGCAATGTGTACATCGTTGGGCTAAATCAGCTAGAAGATGTTGCTATTGATCGAATCAATAAGCCGCATTTGCCGCTGGCCTCGGGTGCCTTTTCGAAGCAGCAGGGACGGTGGTTGGTGGGGCTGACGGGAGTCGGTGCGATCGCGCTCTCGCTAATCTCCCAAAATATCTTCTTGATCCTCACGGTGGGCCTGAGCTTGCTGATTGGCACGGCCTATTCACTGCCGCCGGTGAGACTCAAGCGCTATCCGTTTTGGGCTTCGGCGTGCATTTTGACTGTGCGCGGTGCCATCGTGAACTTGGGGCTGTATCTGTACTTTGCCACGCAGTTTGAGCTGGGCAGCGCGGTGCCGGCTCGGGTGTGGGCGCTGACGCTGTTTGTGTTGGTGTTTAGCTTTGCGATCGCGATCTTCAAAGACATTCCAGACTTGGAAGGCGATCGCCAGTTCAACATCTCTACCTACACACTACAGCTGGGTCAAAAAACAGTGTTCAACTTAGCTCGCTGGGTGTTGACCGTTTGCTATGGCGGATTGATTGTGGCAGCGCCCTTTTTGCCAGGGGTAAATGGTCTCTTTTTAGCTGCAGCGCAGGGGCTAGGCATTCTCTCTTTTTGGTGGCTGAGCCGCCGGGTAGATTTGGACCCTGCGCCTGTAAAAAAAGACATTTCCTATCCGGCTTTTTATCAGTTTATTTGGAAGCTCTTTTTTGTTGAGTACCTGATCTTTCCGCTCGCCTGCTGGCTGGCCTAGCGCTGGGGCTGCAACACAGTTCGCAACCCCACCAAAATAAATGCCATGCTCACCACCATCCAGGGTGTAATAGGCTCCTCAAAGAACAGCCAAGCCAGTAGTGCCACCCACACCGGCACGCCGCTATACACAATGCTTGTAGACTTAGTAGGACCAATGCGCTGAGTACTGAGGGTAAAGAGCAAATAGCCAATGCCAGAAGCGCCAATGCCCATGTAGAGCACGCCCAACACTGCGGGCCAAGACAGGGTAGGCCAGCCCGTTTTGGTAAGTTCTGGAATGACAAAAACAGACAGCTGAGCAACACCTGCGATCGCACCGTAATAGCTCATGGCCAGTCCGCTGTAGCGCTTGCCCAGATGCCGCAACAAAATAGAGTAGCCAGCCCAACACAGCACAGCGCATAGCATTAGCAGATCGCCATAGTTGAACTGTAGCGCTAGCAGCCTGCTAAGATTGCCGTCGGTGAGCAGAATGAGTACGCCAGTAATGGCGATCGCACCACCCACGTAGTTTCGCGTCGCCAGCTTCTCTTTTAGCAGAATGGCTGCCAGCAAACCGGTCACAACTGGGTTAAACGCGTTGATAATCGCGGAATTGGCGACTGCTGTGTAGCGCAGGCTGGAAAAGAAAAAGAAGTGGTAGCCCATGACGCCGAAGGTGCCCAGCAAAAAGAGACAAACTTTGTCTGTGGTCGAGGCGTGGCGAATGGACTGATTTGCGGTTTGTTGTTGCCGCGCTTGCTGCCAAACCAGCAGCTGCAAAAAAAGACTGGCAATGATGTAGCGTAGCAGCGTAATGAGCAGCGGCCCCATTTCATCCGTTGTGTATTTGCCCGCGACAAAGCTCCCCGCGAATAGAAAACTGGTCAAAACAGCCAGCAGTCCCTGACTCAACAGTCCATTTTTCATGCCATCATCACCTTCTATCGTCACCTTGGTATGCTTGAACTTTCTATCCTACGAGGCGGCTGTGCTATGAGCCCTTTTGCGATCGCGGTATTTGATATTGATGGGGTTTTGCGGGATGTGGGCGGTTCTTATCGGAGAGCGATCGCAGACACCGTAGCGCACTACACAGGTGGTCAGTTCCGGCCAACCTTGGAGGATATTGATCGGCTCAAGAGCGAAGGCATTTGGAATAACGATTGGAAAGCGTCAGAAGTGTTGATTCATCGCTACTTTGAGCGTCAGTCACAGCCCAAACCGACTGTCAGCTACGAGGAGATTGTTGATTTTTTTCAGAAGCAGTATCGCGGCCCCGACACTGAAGATCCGGACCAGTGGACGGGTTACATTGCCAACGAGCCGCTCCTGGTAGACAAAGCTTACTTCCAATCGCTGGCCGATGCTGGCATGCCCCACGCCTTTTTTAGTGGTGCCACCCGAGGTTCGGCAAGCTTTGTGCTACAGCGGCGTATTGGGCTTAGTGACCCCATTCTCATTGCGATGGAAGATGGGCCGGGTAAGCCCGACCCCAGCGGCCTCGCGAGATCTGTTCAGCTGGTAGAAGCTGACCTGGCCAGGGCAGACAATCTGCCGGTTGTGTATGCGGGAGATACGGCTGCCGACATGAAAACAATTGTTGCAGCAAAAGAACAGTTTTCGCAGCGGACATGGTTAGCCGTTGGTATATTGCCACCCCATGCGCAGCGAGAAGAAACGTATAGAAAAGACTATGCTGAAATGCTTAAAGCTGCCGGGGCGGAGATTGTTTTATCCAATGTGCGAGAGCTGACGCCGGCACTAGTCAAAACATTGCTGTAGGTGTGGTTTTGCGCCTTTTACCTACTCCTTCACCTCAAGTGTTATCGGTTGAATAGCTGATGAGTCGTTTTATCTGGAATGGGGCCCTGTTTGCCATCTCGAAAGGCGTCGGGGATGGCGTTTGGCTGATTTTCTAACCGCTGCAGCAAGGCTTGGTTCCAGTCGGCGAGGTAAATATTGTTAGTGGGTTGTGGATACTGTTCGACAGGATGGGTGGTGAACTGTGGCCGATGGGTGAGCTGAATGGGTGAAGGTTGTTGATTGCTGATACCTTTGTTGCAGAGGTAGGCGATCGCAGGGTCGATATTGATAGTGTCGTTCGAGAGATTGTTCTTTACTAGATTGTTCGCCAGTGTGCTGCTAGGCGATATGTTGATTGTTGATGTGTCGCTGGGTGATACGTTGTGAACGATCTTGCTGGCTTGCTCTAAGCAGGTGCCTATGAGAATGGTATTGTCCAAATCTGTAGCGGTGAGGTCAGTGCTTAGCAGGCTGGCATGGGCAAGGTTTGCTTGCTCCATGTAAGCGCCGCTGAGGTTTGCATAGCTCAAGTCGGCGTGGCTGAGGTCTGCGCCAATCAGGCAGGCACGGCTGAGATTGGCTTCACTGAGGTCGGTATTTTTGAAGTTGGCCTCGAACAGGTAGCAATGGCTGAGGTCTATGCCGCTTAGGTTGGGCCGGTATTCAGGGTTGAGATGTCGCCAATGGTTCCAGCGCTCCACCCCGCTACGAATGAGCTGTGCGTAGTCAATAGGTGGGTAGGCCATGGTGTGGTCAGTGGTTTGTTTCAGGTTGCACTGTTTCGGGTTGCACTGTTTCGGGTTGCAAGATGTGATGAAACGCTCTGAATACCTCAATCATGATCTGTGAATTTACTGACGTCACTCAATGGTAATCACACTTCACACTTGATTTAAATCACCGTCTCGATTGTGTGGTCTTCATAATGCCCGTTGGTTTTGAAACACGCCTGATGATTTCTAACCTACGACTGCGCTAACTTTTAGTAGTTTTTATGTACTATTTAAGCCACCATTGATAGACTGTAAGCGCTGTGAAGTGTCAGCTTGCGCCTGCGACTGCAGTGGCAAATTAGGAAATGGCGAAGTCAAGACGATTGGAAGCCCTGCTCGATCAGATAAAGGCCATTCAGCGCTTGGATGAGCTAAGCGCTGACGATGTGGCGGTCTTGAAGCGCGTGCTAGCAGGCAAGCAGCCGGTGGCGATCGCACCTACTGCCAAGCTAATCATTCGCCATGGGTTAACCGACCTGCTCCCTAGCATGGTCGCGGCCTTTGACCGAATGCTGGAGAACGGTGCTAAAACTGACCCTGGCTGCAAAGCAAAGTGGGCGATCGCTAATGCGATGTATCAGCTTGAGCGACCCAATGCTGACCTGTTTTTGTCAGGCATTCGTCATATTCAGATGGAGCCCGTGTGGGGTAAGTCCATCGATACGGGGGCACCGTTGCGCAGTCTTTGCGCGCTGGGCCTCGTGCAGGCCAACTACCCTCAGGTGCTAAACGAGCTAGCAGATCTGTTGGCAGATGCTGAGCACGATGCCAGGGCTGGCGCCGCCCGAGCCATTGGCTATAGCGAAAATCCGGCTGGCATTCCGCTGTTACGACTCAAGCTGCACATCGGTGACTCAGAGCCGCAGGTGCTTTCGGAATGCTTTGTTGCGCTGCTCACGCTATCGGCGGAGCAGGCCCCGTTGGTCATTCACTTTTTGGAAGCGGGGTCTGAGGCTGAGCAGGAATTGGCTGCGATCGCCCTGGGTGAAGCCCGAGTGCCAGAGGCTTTCGAGGCGATCAAACGTCGCTGGCAGCGTACCCGGACTGCCGAATTGCGGTCGAGCTTTTTGCTTGCGATTGCCACCCTGCGGACCGAAGAAGCCATTGAGTTTTTGCTGGATCTTATCGAGCGAGGCAATTCTCAAGATGCGACGGCTGCGCTGATGGCATTGGATATCTTTCGGCACACGACCGATGTTTGGCAGCAGGTGGTCAAGGCCGTCACGCTGCGAGACGATGCGTCGTTGCTTGCTCTGTTACATCAGTGATGTTTGTTTTCATGGGCCGGGAATGCTGAGCTAGCGTTCACAGCGGTCACGTTCTCCTTGGGTGAGTTTGCTCACCTACGTGACCTGCCTCCTCCCATAGATATCAGGATGTCGTTCATGAAAGGCCTAAAGTTTTCTGCGTTTATCACTGCCGTTGCGCTCTTACTTCCCTCTGCTGCGATAGCTCAGACCGATGAAGACGATGCTTATCTGTCACAGCTATATGGGTTTTTGCAGAGCCAGGATGCAGTCACCCACGCCATGGCAACCGAATCGATGAGCCCAGAAGATAGCATCTGGGCCGCTCAAATGTTTTGCCGCACCTTCGATGCCGGGGTCGCGCCCGCAGATGCCTTCACGGTGTACACCGCCTCTGCCGTTAGCCAGGCCACCTCTCAAGGCGTCGACATGACTGAAGAAATGGCCTACGCAGTAGGGCTCTATGGTGGCGCTGTGATGAATGTCGGCTCAATGCACTATTGCCCGCAGCATCAGCCCCAAGTGGAGCAGGCACTGCAGTCGCTCTAGCACTTGGACAATGGAAAAGATGTTGATCCTGTCAGATGCTTAGAGTCTGTATGGGAGACCTCGGCATCTTCCAACAGTCTCTTATACAGACTCTCGCGGCACGATTTATTAGGTAGACCGAGCTAGGCCGGTGCCTTTTGTGGGGTGTAGCGCTCCTGACGAACGCTAAATTGCCATGCGCTTGAAAACATGTAGTGAACCTGATGGTGCAGGTTCATTTGCTGGATATTTTCCCACTCGTTTTGATCGAACCAGACGCCGTGACAGTGGCTGCAGCGATCGAGATAAAAGTTTAGTCCGCGCCCAACCTTAGATTTGGTCATGAGGCGTGAGCAATCGGCGCAGAAGTTTGCAGTGTGGTTGTCGATGACTGGGAGCAGTGCATCTCCTGTGCTGAGTGTGATGGGCGGTCTGCGGTTGCTGGCTTCTGGGTGGGCTTCTAGCCACTCCCAATACTGTTCTGATGAGACCCAGTGACCCAGACACTCTGTGCACTGATGTGCTTGCAATCCGGTATCTAAGCTGACTGGCTTGAGCGAGTCAATATGGCAGATGGGACATTTCATAACGGCACCACACGTATTGTTCAAAGACTGATGTACAGACGTCTTCAGGTAAGAACATGCCCAATTATCTTCAAAAACTGAATTACTTCATCAGAATCTCAGAAATGATTTCATAATTTGAGCGAAACATGAAGAAAACTCAGTCTAAAGAGGAAAATTTGGCCATTCCCTCGGGGAATCTACAGAGGTGACGATGTTCATTCCAGACGAACTAAATTTTTGATAAGTTTCTTCGGCGGCTTCTGTGAAGTCAACAACACCGGGGACGACTACTGGTGATGTGCAGTCATTGAGTAAATAGACTTTGCAAGCCAGTGAGGGATCGCGGGCCTGAATTTCGTCTAGTAGGTCGTTTACGGTCCAGGCGACGCAGTGGCTCTTGGCCTGTCCTGCGACGATAAGCGCGTCAAATTCCAGCAGGGCTTGAATGAGCCGGTTATTCTTTTGGGCGATGGGCTGTGCCTGATCGTTTGTCAGGACTTCTGGACGGAGGACGGAATAATTTTCGGTGAGGGGATTGTCGCCTTTGGCTTCGAAGCGAGTGGGGCTGCTGCGAACCATGCTGTGGAAAAAGCATGCTTCCTCGAATGCTGGGACGAGGGCGTGTCCGATGCCGCCGAGCATGGAGTGATAGGGCCAGATAGTGAGCGGGTATTTTTTGCGATCGCTCAGCTGCTTTGCATAGTGCAGGGCAAATTTTTCTAGTTTTTCCAAGGTCTCTTCTGGGGTTGTCTCCGCAGTGGTCTCTGTGCCTGCCTGCGTGGCTAATCCACCTGCTATCAGCGGATTGACCTTCCACACACCTTGTAAAACATCCTCGTAGCTAATCATCGTCATTGGCGCGGGGTGTTCGCCTGCTGCGTTTACCCAAAAGGCCGCATGAAAAATCTGCGTGGCACTATGGGTGTCCATCGTCGGCACAATTTCGGTGATGACATCCAAATTGCGATAGACAAATTCGCACAGTCTGCGAGTGTCATCCACTGCGCCCACCCCGGAGCGGCCACCGACGAACAGCTCAAAGTCTGGCAGGCAAAACGTATTTTGCACATCGATGGCTAAGAGGCCGACTCGAACGGTATCGGCCTGGGCTGGTGGAACGCTGTGGGTCTCTCGATAGGCGATGGCATCGCTGGCCCGGTCTTGGTAGGGTACGCGCCAGATTTTACCGACTGTCTCTGGGTTGAAGTGGGTAGGAATTTGAGTGGTCATGTGTAAGTCAGTGACGAGAGATTGGGTACAGCTTAGAAACTTTGCGCTTCCTCTAAAAGATAACAAGCGCTTACTCTAGACTGTGGTATTCCGGTTTGTAAGCGAGGGACGCGGGAGAACGCATGGTCGTCGGTAAGGCGCGGGTGAAGCGAGTAGGAGTCGTTGGGGGTGGCCAGCTGGCCTGGATGATGGCGGATGGTGCCAAAAAGCTAGATCTGGAGCTGATTGTGCAAACGCCAAGTCAGGCAGACCCAGCAGGTGCGATCGCTCACAAACTCGTTTTAGGCCCCGTAGCAGACGCGGCTGTTACTGCTGAGCTAGCCGACAGCTGCGACGTCATTACCTTTGAAAATGAGTTCATCGATCTCCCTGGGCTTGAGCAGCTTGCAGAGGAGAAAGGCACGCTGTTTTATCCGCAGCTGGCGTGTCTGCGTCCGCTACTCGACAAGTACGAACAGCGACAGTATTGCGATCGCATTAACCTCCCTGTGCCAGCCTTTGCGACCCTGACCCAGCAATCCGATGCGCCCCAGCTGGCAGAAAAAGTCGCGTCGGTCGGCCTGCCCTTAGCGCTCAAAACCCGTCGCCACGGCTACGACGGTCAGGGAACTTTCATTCTCGATTCGTTAGAAGCGGTGCAGTCCACCTGGCAGCAGCTGGGATATCAGCCCGTGTTGCTAGAAGCGTTTGTGCCCTTTGAAAAGGAGCTGGCGGTGATGGTGGCCCGTAGCCGCTCTGGGGAGATTGCTGTGTATCCAGTCGTTGAGACTGAGCAGGTAGACCAGGTGTGTCGGCGGGTGATTGCGCCTGCGAGGGTGGCGGCAGCTGTGCAGGCTGAGGTGAGTGCGATCGCAACTCAGCTCGTCAATCAGCTAGGCGTCGTAGGTGTTTTAGGAATAGAGCTATTTTTGACCCGAGCGGGCCGCGTCTTGATCAATGAAATTGCTCCGCGAACTCACAACTCTGGGCACTACACGCTAGATGCCTGCGAGACCTCTCAGTTTGAGCAGCAGCTGAGGGCAGTTTGTGATTTGCCACTGGGGTCAGTTGCTTTGACCGCCTCTGGGGCAGTGATGGTGAACTTGCTGGGATTTGAGGCGGCTGACTGGCAGGCTGATGAGGCTAGTGGTGGGGCGACCCAGGGCTATGCAGAAAAACGAGAAGCGTTGTCAGCAATTCCAAATGCGCATCTGTATTGGTATGGCAAAGCGCAAGCCCGCGTGGGCAGAAAAATGGGACATGTGACTGTTCTTACAGACAGTGCAAACG